>JAITVO010000025.1 GCA_031285765.1 Cytophagaceae bacterium
TTTCGCAAAAACAACAATAAGCATTCGCTTTTAATATCTTGATTTTCATCAAAATAAAATTTGTGTTCATTTGTGATATTTGTGTCATTTGCGTTCAAAAAGACTTTTGGGACAGCCTCGTTGCTTTTATTCGCAAATCAATTCTGTTTGAGTATAACTACAGTAGAACGGTTTGGTATAAAACAACAACCTTATAGGGACGAATTAATTTTGCTTACTTACTTTTTCCATCACTCTCAATTCTCCACACTCAACTTAAAGATGTGTCGCCCCTGCAAGACTTTGCACATAGCATAATCTGATGTTATGTTACGCAGTATTACTTTTGATAGCCTTTTCAAGGCTGTTTTGCGTAACATGAGATCTGATGTTATTTTAATATTATTGGTATCAACACCATTTACCACCTCTATCTGCAAAACAAATACATCTCCGTGATAAAAATCATATTGCCTGCGAATACTCGCATCAATATATTCTCTACATTTGTACCCATTAACAGCACAATAAACTACATTATCATTATGAAAAATACATTCATTTCAATCCTTATCGTCCTTACTATGCAGGGTGTAAGGGCGCAGTCGCCATTGGACGTAAAGTCGTATCAACTTGACAACGGCTTAACAGTGTGGCTCAACGAAGACCATACGCAGGCGTCGGTCTTTGGCGCAGTGGTGGTAAAGGCGGGCGCTAAGGATTCGCCGGCTACTGGCATTGCCCACTATTTTGAACACATCATGTTTAAAGGCACCGATAAAATTGGAACTACCGATTACAATGCCGAAAAGGTGTATCTTGATTCCATCGCTGCAAAGTACGACATGCTTGCGCAAACTGCCGACGAAGCGCAGCGTGGTGAAATTCAGAAGGAAATCAACCGCCTTAGCATCGAAGCCGCGCGGTTTGTCATCCCAAACGAGTTCAGCACGCTTGTTTCGCAGATGGGCGGCAGCGGATTGAATGCCGGAACGGGTTTTGACCAGACAATATATTACAACATTTTTGTTCCACAGTACATCAACCAGTGGCTCGAACTTAACAGCGAGCGGCTGATTAATCCTGTGTTTCGCCTCTTCCAAAGCGAGCTCGAAACTGTTTACGAAGAGAAGAATATGTACAGCGACCAGCCAATAAACCTCGCCTTTGAGAAGCTGATCGGACGCATTTTTCAGCCGCATCCCTATCAGTACCCAATTGTGGGGCTTACCGAGCATCTTAAAAACCCGAAACTGTCGGACATGGAACAGTTTTATCGCGATTACTACCGAGCAGGCAATATGGGATTGATATTGAGCGGCGATTTCGATACCGAAGCCGTGATGCCCGTTATTAAAGAGAAGTTTGGACGTGTGGCTGCCGGCAGCGCTCCGTCGAAGCCAGTTTACGAAATCCCGCCCTTTAAGGGAAAAGAAACAATACGCATGTTAGTACCCATTCCTGTTGTAAAAATTGCGGCGCTGGCGTGGCACGGCGTTCCAACGGGTTCGCCCGACGAGCCTGCATTGAATGTAACTATGCGACTGCTGTCGAACAGCAGCGGAACAGGCAGCCTCGACCTGCTTGGCGCAAATGGCAAACTGCTTGCGGCACAGCCCGCTAATCAGGCAATGAGCGATGCGGGCGTTATATTGACGTTAATTATACCCAAATTAATGTTTCAGTCGTACGACGAGGCTGAAAAGCTCGTGATAAACGAAATCAATCATATCAAAAACGGCGATTTTACCGACGAAGCCCTCGAAAGCGCCAAGCTGGAAATGCGTCGCGAATTTGAAACGCAGCTCGAAACTTCGCTCAACCGTGCGCAAATGATGTTCACCGTATTTGCCGAAGGCAAGGATTGGAACGATTATCTTGCCGAGATGGAAGCCATTGCCAAACTGACCAGAGATGATATTGTGAAGGTTGCCAACAGCTACCTCACCGCCGATTATCTTTCGGTAACAAAGAAAACGGGCAGCTACGACAACGAGAAAGTAGTGAAGCCCGATTTTGCGCCCATTGTGCCGCCAAACCGAAATCAGAGTTCGACTTACGCCAAAAAGCTGGTCGAAGAAGCCTCTGCCAACCTCGCTGTACGTCCACGCACCATTGACTTTGAACGCGACGTCGAATCGGTTAAAGTAGCGCCGCTGGTTACGCTTTACGCGAAGACGAATCCGATAAACGATATTTTCCGTTTGCAACTGAGCTATCGACGTGGAAATCTCGACGACCCGATGGTAAATGCCATGAGCGGGTACCTGAACGACCTCCCTACCGACTCATTGACATACAAGGAGTTTAAAAGCGGCTTGCAGAAGTTGGGCGCTACGGTTTATTTTGGGTCGCACGACCATGCTTTTGAGGTACTTATCACAGGTTTTGACGAAAATATTGAGCCGACGCTTCAATATGTATCGCACTTTATGCAACGGGTACAGCCCGATAAAAATGCACACAAGCGAGTGGTATCTGCCGAAAAGATGAACGATAAAAGTTCGCGCAACGACCCCGAAACAATAGCCGATGCACTGTTTCAGTATGTGGTGCACGGTAAGGCGTCCGATTATTTTACGCTGCCATCTGCCAAAGATATTAAAAAGAAGGGCAAGGAGGGACTGCTCGATACGTTCCGCAAGTCCATTGATACGGAGTGCGATATATTTTATTCGGGAAAACTGTCGGCTGCCGACGTCAGCGGGCTGATAACACGCTATTTTGAGCCCGACAAAGTGTCGCAGCAAGCCGCCAAGCCCATCCGCCGTATGCAGCAGCGGTACAATAAACCGGTTGTGTTTGTAATCGACAATCCAAAAGCCAAACAGTCGGTAATATACAGCTACACGCCGGCTTTCGCCGAAATGAACAAGGAGTTTATGTGCGAATCGGGACTGTTCAACACCTATTTTGGAGGCGGAATGTCGTCCATTCTGTTTCAGGAAATAAGGGAGTTTCGTTCGCTGTCGTACGGCGCGTCGTCGCAGTACAACCGTCCGGGCATCATCAACGGCGACAAGCCCTCGTACATGAAGTGCTACCTTGCCACGCAAAGCGACAAAACGGTTGATGCCATCTCGGTGCTTGATTCTCTGCTGAACGATATGCCGCAGCGCGACGCCAGCCTGCTGCTTGCAAAACAAACGCTTCGCAACAACATCAGCAATGCCTGTCCATCGTTCAGAGCTATTCCGGCAGCCATTGCCAACATGAAACGCAACGGCTTCAGCGAAGACGGCAACGCCATTATGCTCAACGCGCTCGACGGAATGGACATGCAAACCGTTACCGGTTTCCACACTCGCCACATCAAGGGCAACACCACCTGCTACATCGTTGCCGGCAATATGAAACAGGTAAACATGGAACAACTCAAGCAGTTTGGCGAAGTAAGGGTAGTGAAGGTGAAAGAGGTGTTTAAGTGAAGGAGGAATTATAGCAATTTTTAATGATTATCGGATATGTCACCTATTCTTATTATCTTTGCGGCATCAATAACCCTCACACTAATTTGTATGAATTTACTTGATTTTATATTCGCATATCCTGATGAAGAGAGTTGTCGTC
>JAITVO010000067.1 GCA_031285765.1 Cytophagaceae bacterium
TTGTCCAATTCTTCTAAATAGCTTATTGAGCTGCGTTCGATCTCTTTTGTTGTTTCATACCTGTTTGACCACGCCACATTTGCTGGAATAAAAGTCCCATCGCTTACCACGTTTTTTCCTGTCACAAGCCCTTTTTCTACTAATTGAACTAATATTCTGTTAAATATCTCCCGAAATATAGATGCATCTTTGAAACGCCTACGCCTGTTTTGCGAGAATGTTGAGTGGTCTGGGGCATTTTTATCAAAATCTAAGCCGCAAAAATAACGATATGCTATATTCATATTTATTTCCTGTTCAAGGCGGCGTTCGGATTTTATGCCATATAGGTACCCAATTAACAATATTTTTACTAATAATACTGGGTCTATAGAATTTCGGCCTGTTTGGGAATAGTAGGCAGAAGATTCTTTATATATAAAGTCGAAGTCTATTAATTTTTCTATTTTCTTTAATAAATGACCTTCTGGTACAAGCTGCCCTATATCTATTATTATCATTTTGAGTTGCCTGTCTTGTTTACCCATCATTCCTAATCAACCTTTTATTTTTATTATATCATATTTATGGCTTACTCTACTGCTTTTCTGGCCCTCTTCTTTCTTCGATTTTTCCTTTGTCAACACGTCGAACGCCTTACAGTGCCTTTGTTTTCAGATATTTTATGGGCTACTGGAACAACCACCGTATTTGTCATTCTATCGGTGGCTTCCCACCTTTTGTCAAACGTAAACTATTTTTTGAGGCGTTGGCTAACGCCGCATAATTTTTTCGGGCTTCGTGCCAACCATTATTGACAGAACCACCAGAGTCATTTACTTTTTTTTAATTGTGTCTAGTTTTTGGGGTACATTATACTATGTCTTCTAAAGATACTGTTTGATTTATTTTGTTTTTATTCGTTTTTTTGTTATTTTTTTTTATTTTTTCTGTCCGTTAAACCAGGAAGGCCTCATTACATTGCCACAAAAAGATCTTTGTCAATATTCTTTGTTTGCTATTTGTTCATTTTTTCTTTTTTCGATACTAGCTACTATATTGTCAATGGTTAAGTCTTTTAAGAGTTCCTCTCGTTCTTCGGTATAATTTCCGTTTCCACTTTCAAACTGCCTAAGAAAAACTACTGTACCGGCGGCGCCTAATTCTTTAGACAATGCCTTGTATCCTTTTTCTCTTATTTCTGCTAAATTACCAATCATTATTTAACACCTCCATAAGCCAAATAACAGGGTTTTCAACTTTCACTTTAGCATTTGCTCTCTTTGCTGACTTTATTAATTTCTTATCAGTAGTAAGAAAGACATCTGCTTTTCCGTATTCCGCACTTGCTAAATGTAATGAATCGAATGCCTTAATATTATACGTTTGCAATTCTCTTGCTCGTTTAATAATTTCAGCATTTAACTCCACATATATTGTTGCGGAAGAATATAAACCCAATGACTTTAACTTCTTGACAATATCAGTTGTCCTGTTCATTTCATCAGTCAGAACATCGCCGTTAAAAATATCCCATATTCCAACTTCGCATTTATCTATAATTGACAAAATTGCTTCGCTTTCCATATTTACAGTATAGTTCGATAAATCATCAAAGGGGCGATTAAAGCAACAATTATCAAGGTAAATTTTTAATTTTTTTGTAGACACTATATTTCCTCCATTTCAGCAGGTTTTGTTAAAGTTAATATTCCAATCACTAAATCAATATCGGAAACACCATAGCCTGAGTTGTGACATGCTCTCACCTCTTAGGTGGTGGGGAGTATGTCACCATATCATGCCATATTTAAATTTGTCATACCACGAATCAGTTGCATCAATCGTACCAATTTTTAATGTGAGAAAAATTTCACGGGCAAATTCTAAAGCTGCCGTTTCGTTAGCCGTTATAAAACCGCCATCATTTATCAACTGCGCTTTTACAAAATTTGCTTGACCTTTGTAGCCTTCCTCATTTTTCATTTCTTCTAGGAAATAATCCAGTTCGTCGCCAGTATGCTTAATGTTATCCAAAAAGCCATGCTTTGCCAAAAACATTGTTGCACCGCAGATAGCCGCAATGGGAGTGCTGGATTCATGAATTTTTTTCACAAAATTAGCAATTTCTTGATACTTGTTTTCCCCCCCATGAAAAGCCACCTGGCAACACAAGCATTGCGAGGTTATCAAAATTTTGATAGCCATTGAGTGAATAGTCAATTTCTGCTTTTAATCCGCCGATTGAAACTTTCGGGTACTATCTATTGAAATTGTTTTCACCGAATATTCTTCTGTAGAATTTACTTCGGCAATCACATAACTAGCTTCCCAATCAGCCCAACGGTCAGTCAATAATAGTAAGACATCTTTAGCCTGCATCCAATACCTCCATGAAAGCTATTACTTTTCAATGTCGTACATTTACACGCTAAGTATAGCACAGGAACACGCACGATTCCAGAAAAAAGTCCAAGCCCCGAAGCGGAAGTGTACAGCCGCCGAAGGGCTTTTTGTATAGATACCCGCACCAAAATTTTCTTGGGCAAACTCACTTTACGTTGATTGCAAAGATGAGGCA
>JAITVO010000069.1 GCA_031285765.1 Cytophagaceae bacterium
GAACCTCTAAAAACTCAAAGTTCGAGGCTTGCGAGGCGATAAAAGCGCAGTTTACATAAACGTAAATGAGCATTTTATCGTCCGAAGCATAACGAAGAAATTGGAGTTTTTAGAGGTTCACTAAATGGATTTGTTTACCAGAACGACGATCATTTTTTAAGTGATTTTACTGCCACAGAAAATGTGAATTTTTCACTCGCAATTTAAAACATCAATATATATGCAAAAAAAACAATATGCAATGTGATGTTTGATGCCCAAATATATATTGTTCAACAGCTATCGGTTATTAACGCGCAACAGAGCAAAATCTGACGATTTCACTTTGTTGTGCGTTGTTGCGAAGATATGATTATGAGCCGTTACGGCGGCTAACGGTTCTTTTTTACTTCGGCCACAGCCTCGTCGAACGACGAATAGATATTTTCTTTTCCGATAAGGGTGTCGATTTCGTTACGCTTCAACTCTTTGTGTACATCGTCGTTTACGCCCGAAAGAATAACCTGTTTCTGTTTATGAATGAAGTCGGAGAGCATTGTTTTGAAATTGTAAATGCCGGTGGCGTCAATCATGGGGACGTTGCGCATACGGATAATGATAATGCTCGACTTGTCGGCAGTGCGGTGCATCAACTCTTTAAATTTATTTGCCACGCCAAAAAACATCGGTCCCGAAATCTCAAAAACTTCGACATCTTTGGGCAAATCAACGTCAAGAATTTCGGGGTCTTTGCGGTCGCCTTTGGTGTACGATACCATCTGTTTTACTTCACCCACGTCAGCCATACGTTTCATAAAGAGAATGGCAGCAAGCACCATTCCCACTTCAATGGCAACCGTAAGGTCAACTATCACCGTAAGGATAAAGGCGGTGAGCAGTACAAGTACGTCGTAGCGCGAGCTTTTCAGTATGGATTTAAACGAGCGCCATTCGCTCATGTTGTAAGCGACCACCATCAGTATTCCCGCAAGGGTACTTAGCGGTATCAGCTTAGCCCATTTTGCGGCAAAAAGCATGATAACAAGCAGTACAATCGCGTGCACGATGCCCGATACGGGTGTGCGTCCGCCGTTTTTAACATTTGTAGCAGTACGGGCAATAGCGCCTGTTGCTGGAATACCGCCAAACAGTCCGCTCCCAATGTTGGCAATTCCCTGCGCAATGAGTTCGGTGTTGCTGCGATGACGTCCGCCAATCATACCGTCGGCAACTACTGCCGAAAGCAACGATTCTATAGCACCCAGCATGGCGATGGTAAATGCCGGCGCAATGTGTTGCACAATTAAGTCCCAACTGATATTGGGAAATGATGGCGTTGGTACGGATGCAGATATTTCGCCAAACTTGCTTCCGATGGTTTCGACTTCGACACCGGAAATAGCTACCAGCACAACGCTTAATATCAGCGCTATCAATGAGCCGGGTATGCGGGTTGTTACTCTGTTCCAGAAAACTGTGATAAGAATGCTCATTGCCCCAATTGCCAGCGCCGCCCAGCTAATCGACCCGAAAGAGGTTGCCAAAACGCCCATCTTGCCAACGAAATCGGCAGGCAGGTCGGCAGTTTGCAATCCAAAAAAATCTTTAATCTGCGTTGTGAATATAAGCAATGCTATTCCGCTTGTGAAACCAACGGTGAGCGGGTAAGGGATAAAACGGATAACAGCTCCCAAACGCAACAGTCCGAAAAGAACCAGTATAATTCCCGCCATAATGGTAGAAATTATGAGTCCGTCTATGCCGTAAGCGCCAATAATGGAGGCTACAATCACAACAAATGCACCGGTGGGGCCGCCAATCTGCACGCGACTGCCTCCCAGCAGTGAAATGAGGAAACCGGCAATTACAGCGGTTATCAATCCCTTTTCGGGTCCAACGCCCGATGCGATGGCAAAGGCGATGGCCAAAGGCAGGGCAACAATTCCTACAATAACACCCGCCATTACATCGCGCGTAAACTGCTCGCGGGTATAACCTTTTTTAAGCACAGTAACAAGTTTGGGTAAAAATAATGGTTCCATTGTATTCAGTAGATCAGTTAAATAAATATTTTCAGTGATAATTTATCATTTGCTAAAAGGCTGCAAACTTAGGCGAAAAACGGTTATGTTGTCATATAAAACTGTAAAAAAATAATATTTTTTTTTGGCATGCGTGTTGTTTTATCATGCGAGATACTATTATCTACCAAATTGGACAACTTTACCGCAGTAATCCGATTAAAATTGCGAAGCAAATAATCTGTGTATAAATCCATTTCATGTTTCATGCCGCGGAAAAATATTTTTAGGTGGGAATATGCTATTAATTTCGTTTTATGGGGACTAAAACAAATTGTACACACCAATCTCTCTGAATGCCGCAAAAAATGGTAAATGTTGAAAGGAACTTGCCAGCTCCATTGACACCATCGAAAAGGAAATCGACCAACTCATCGGGAGTTATGAACCGCTCAAACGACAGCACGAACTTTTATTTTCCATTGGCGGCGTGGACGAAAAATTAGCCGTCAAAATGATTGTGGCAACCAATGTTTTCAAGGATTTTGATACTGGAAGACATTTTTACTGCCATGTCGGGGTAGCGCCATTTAAGTATTATTCCAGCAGCAGCGTCCGCTCGTGCAGCAGGGTGTCCAACAGGGTGAATAAAGGCATCAAAATGTTCCTCCACATGGCGGCTGTAGCGGCTGCTAAACGGAAAAAAGCGGCGAACTTAGGGAGTATTATCTCCGCAAAGTCGCTGAAGGAAAAAATAAAATGGCTGCATTAAACTCCGTCAGAGCAAAAATCGTTCTAAGAATGTTTGCCGTTATCAAAGCAAACAAAATTTATCAATTCTCGTTTGCGTAAATCATAAAAATGTGAAGAGAAGACAGGTGGGAATGCCTCCCTGTCTTTTTTGTTTTAAACCACGATTTTTACATGAATACATCTTGGTTATCCTGTTAATCCTGATACAATCACAGTTCAGGACACTCCGTTTCGCAATTCACAAATTATTTCTATCTTTGCACTTTCAATAAAGGAAACCTCTAAAAACTCCAATTTCTTCGTTATGCTTCGGACGATAAAATGCTCATTTACGTTCATGTAAACTGCGCTTTTATCGCCTCGCAAGCCTCGAACTTTGAGTTTTTAGAGGTTCC
>JAITVO010000105.1 GCA_031285765.1 Cytophagaceae bacterium
AAGAGGAATCCGTTGACCAAAGAGGATAAAAAGCAAAATCGACGAATCTCATCTATGAGAATAACCATTGAAAATATCATTCGGGATGTGAAAATATTCAGAATGATTGCTGAAAAATACCGCAATAGAAGAAAACGGTTTGCGCTTATATTTAATCTGATCGCTGCTATTTATAACCTTAATTTAAGTTACAAATGATTTTCCGAAGATGTCTAATATCAATGCTGATATTTTTCATGCATAGACAACCAGACAACTGATACCGGCACTTCCTTCAAAGTATGTTGCTGTGATGGACAACGCCTCTTTCCACAAAAGGACTGACACGCTGAATGCAATCAGGACACAGGGACATGACGTATTATTCCTACATCCGTACAGTCCCGATTTGAATCCGATTGAAAAGAAATGGGCACAGGCAAAGAGTATCAGGAAAAACACAGATGCAATCCGTATCAACTTTTTCAAACTTATTTGTTGTGAATATTTATGATGAGCTAGCTATATTTTTAAATTGTTTGATTGCAGTTTGGCATAAGAATAAAGAGGAAGCAAAATGAACGCTGATTAATAATTTTGGCTAAAGTCGTTCATAAGTTATATGATGTTTTAGCTTGAATTTTGTTCACATCACCTAAGTTACAGTTTTTATATGTCAAATTGCTACAAATACAAAAGCCCGCTCATTCAGCGGGCTTTTGTATTTATGAGAAAAAAATAATGTCTATTTCACTACCTGAACTTTCACTGCTTTTACTTCATCTTCGCATATCAGATTAATAAAGTAGATTCCGGCAGGGTATTTCGACAGATTCAATACAGCCCTGTTTCCGGCAGGAACATTGCGAAGCAGCAGTTCGCCTGTCATATTGAACAGTTCGATCTTCAATACTTTTTTGTTTTCAAAGTTTACTGCCACATAATCTTTGGCAGGATTAGGAACAACTTTAAATTGCAGTTCTTCGCGTCGAATAGAAATGGTTACTCCTACCGTTATTTGCATGGTTACATAACAGTTGTTGGCGTCTGTTATTTTTACTTCGTAAACGCCGGGCAGCAGTTCGTTCAATGTTTCCGAATTATCCTGATAGTTTGTCCAAACAATAGTGTAGGGCGCCGTACCGCCGGTTACAGTAAGTTCGATTGCACCATCTGCAGTATCTTCGTTTGTAGCGTCAGTTACACTGGTTTCAACGCTAATTCCGCCGGTCGATTCGATGGCTACAGTTTTGGTAGCTTCGTATGCGCCTATGGCGTTGATTGCATTGAGGGTTACAGTGTAGTTGCCTGTTTCTGCATACTGATGCGTTGGATTCACTTTGTTGGATGTATTGCCATCGCCAAAATCCCATTCGTAAGCATCGGCAAACGTTGATTTATTAACAAAGTTTACAACACCGCCGCATAATTCGCCGGATACAATTTCAAAATCAACAATGGGAACATCGGTGTGAATATAACAGCTTACATCGGCAAGCCAGCCGTCGCCGGGGGTTGAACTGTCGGAATAAAATTTGAAGGTAAGCGCACCTGTTGGATTGTTAGCGATAACTACGCCATTGTTGCCAACTGCTGCTGGATTTTGTCCGCAGAAACTTCCGATAAGTTCGGCTTCAACGCTTTCGCCGTTGTAAATTTCGAGATAGTCGTAGCATGTCGAAATTGAACCTTCGATGTCAATCATCAGGAATGTTACCATTACCTGTGCTTCGGACGTGGCGGGATAGATGGTGTGAACAATATTCTGTTTGTTGGGATACCTGCCTTCGCCGCCCGGATCCATAAATGTTGTGCCACATGCTATAGTTGAACCGTCTGCCATAATAATTGGCGGAACATTTACTACAATATAGCCGGTTTTTGTTTGCGTATCCTCGCCATACTGATTGGTTGCTTTAAGCGTTACGTTGTAAATTCCGGGTGTATTGTACAACACCGCAGGATTTTGCTCGGTAGATGACGCAGGAACGCCTCCTTCAAATGTCCATTCCCAACTTTCGGGGAAGTTGAGCGAATTATCGGTAAAATTGACTGTTAATCCCGCATCAAAGCGTGTAGTATCAGCCACAAAATTAACAGCTGGTGGATTGGTATTTTCATTAACTGTAATTTCTTTGGTTTCGGTATCGCTGCCCAGCGTGTTGGTAACGGTTAAACTGACATTAAAAGTACCGACTGTTGTAAATAAATGCGATGGATTTTGTTCGGTTGATGTGCTATCATCACCAAAATTCCACAAATAGGTAAATCCATATTCCGACTCATCGGTAAAATGAATTGTATCGCCTCTTATTATATTGGTTGCACTTGCTGAAAATGCTGCTGTGGGTTCTACCGGCGGAAGTGGGGTAAACTCATTGATGTAAGGTTTGCGATTCTGTTTGGTAGCCACAATGGTTATTGCTGTTTCTGCCAAATGGTCGAATGTTAAAGTAACGGTGTTTTGTTCTCCACTCCATTTCGTATCAAGCAAAACGCCATCCTGCGAAATAGCAACGTAAGTATAGGGTTCGGTTGTAATAACAAGTTCAATATCGCCGGTCATGGGCATATTGTAATCCATTGCCAGTTCGGCAGGGATTCCATTGTAAGGTGTCAGCGACGGGTCGCCCGATATTGCGTATATTTCCCAGTAATAATGTTTATACGATGAAGAACTTCCATTTATGGCAAGGTTTCCGCGCATAGTAATCTGACCGGCGTTTACAGCCCAATTTTCGTAAGGCTCGTTGTGTTCGTGCCAGATGGCGTCGAGGGCTCCAAATCCGGTGTTATCGTAATTGTGATTGGGAACATTGGCTGCCGAAAGGGATAAGGATTGTACACCAATAGCCCATTTAATGTCTTCGCCCCAGTAGGTGTTATTGGTGCCGCCAATGTATGCAATGGCGCCTTTCTTGGCGGTATTCAATACTTTTTCGCCAAAACAGTCATCATAGTTAAACCTAAACGTTAAGCAACAGTTTCCAATCATAAAAGCATACTTGTTTTCGTTGTTCCACAATGGAATATTTGAATTGGTGATACTTGGATCTCCCCATCCCGGCTCGAAGCCATGCGCCGTATAATTGGCAAAGCCAACGCCTGTGCTTATTTTATTGCTAATGTCGGCTGCGGCTCCATTATTGTTCGAAGACATCACATTATATGGACCGTTATAGTTGTAATAGTAGGCAAAAATGTCGGAATATCCGTGTTCCTCGTTGTAATAAAGACGTGTAGCATACGAGATATGAGCGTTGGCGTCTATTGGCGCCCAGTAGGAATCGACGCCGGCAATGAGCACTACTTTGTTGAGAAAACTGTCGTCGGGAAATTCATACCTTTCGTAAGGAATAGTCTTGTCGAGAATGTTTTCGAGTTCGGTAACTGTATTTGCCGACATACGTCCAATATACATGTCGGGCAAAAAGTCGCTGGTTCCGTCAAAGGTTACAAAATATAAATCGGTAATATGGTTATTGTCGGGATAAGAAACTCTGCCGTTGAAGGCGGGAATTGCTCCTGTTCCGTTGTGGTCGCCCACAATAAGCAGGTAAAGTGGGGCGGGGTCGTCGGGCGTAGCAGCATCGTACAATCCCTGAAGATAGGCTTTGATGGCTGTGTTGGTTGTCCCTACTTCGTCGGTATAGGCTTCAATTACGTTGAAACCCATTTGTGTTTTCCATTCCACAAAAGGTTGCAGCGTTTCTTCAAACATGCGGTTGGCAACAATAACATATTTCAGTGGCTTTTGATAGTTTGAGAAACCGTCTTTTGACGCATCAGGCTGGTAATTGAGGAAATTTTTAAACATTCCGTCAAATTCTTTGGCTTGGTACAGCGATTTCAATCTTTGGGTTTCGGCAAAATCGGCGTTCTTGAATTTTACGGTAAAGTCCAAATCGTTGTAAACAATCAATGTATTTTCAACCGGATTGTAATGATAGGGACGTACTTCAATTCGTCCAAAGCGTGTTCCCCGCATTGTGCCGGTAATTTCGGTTTTCACCAAAGGTTCGTCGTCAAAGCGATTGGTGTTGTAATAAACTTCGTCTATCACAAATTTCATTTCGCTTTGGGGCGTACTTTTTGAGTACGATGGCTGCGTTGGCATAATGACATCAACTCCATAGTCGTTCAGCCGGATATTTTCTTCTGTGTAATAATTAATTTCCACTTCGATTTCGGCTCCTGCGGGAACTTCAATCAGATGGCTGAAAACGGGCAAACTTGCCTTTCCTGTGTTGCTTGGGTTGGTTGCTCCTTCAATTTCGAGGAGTGAAAAATTCCCGTTGCCACTCGCAGTGTTTCTTAATATTAACTCATTTATTGAGTTTTGGATGCTAAACTGTTCCTGTTGTACAGATTTCAGTTTCATCCCCGATGCCTTCGACGATAAGTGTATCGTCTGCTTATGTTGCGCAAAACCGACTGTTGTAAACAATGCTGTTGCAAACAGTGTAAAAAGTAATTTTTTCATATTCTCAAGTAATTAAAATTATAGGCGGCAAATTTAGGAACATAATTTACATAAACAAAAAATTTTGCGATAAAAAAAATTGCTATATGTTTTTAACACAAATGTGTCGCGAGAATTAGTTTGTATTATTTACTCATGTTACGCAGTATTACTTTTATTAACCTTGAAATGACTACCCAAAATATTATTGCGTAACATGTTTACTAATTTACATTAAGTAAGTGCTCATAATTAATTCACATTATCCTGCATCGGCAAT
>JAITVO010000138.1 GCA_031285765.1 Cytophagaceae bacterium
CCTCTAAAAAACTCCAATTTCTTCGTTATGCTTCGGACGATAAAATGCTCATTTACGTTCATGTAAACTGCGCTTTTATCGCCTCGCAAGCCTCGAACTTTGAGTTTTTAGAGGTTCCCAAAACTTACTTCTGCACAAATTTTATTTTCTTTATGCGTCGATTGTCGGCTGCTACAACGGTAAAATCGCAGTTGTTGATTTCTACAACTTCATTTTTTAAGGGTATTTCGCCTTTTACTTCGAGCAGAAGTCCTGCCAGTGTTTCTGCCTCGCCTGTAACTTTGCGGAATTTATCCTCTTCAACGTCGGTTATTCTGAAAAAATCTTTCAGAAGGGTTTTTCCTTCAAAAATATATGAACCGTCGGGAAGAAGAGAGAAGTTGGCGTCGTCGTCGTCGAGCTCATCACTGATGTCGCCCACAATCTCTTCCAGAATATCTTCGAGCGTTACAATTCCCGATGTGCCGCCATATTCATCCACCACAATCGCCATGTGAATTTTCTCTTTCTTAAATTCCTGCAGCAAATCGTTGATGCGCTTGGTTTCGGGAACATAGTAGGCGGGGCGAATCACTTTGTGCCATTCAAACGTGTTGTCGTTTCCCAAATAAGGCAGCAAATCTTTTACATACAAAACGCCCTTTACGTTGTCGGGGCTCTCTTCGTAAACAGGGATGCGCGAATAGCCCGATTCTACAATTACCGAAATCACTTTCGTGAACTCGCTTTTAATGTCAATGTCCACCACATCAACGCGCCCAGTCATAATCTCTTCCACGTTGATATTCCCAAAAGTAACAATTCCTTTCAGTATCTCCTTTTCCCCGTCGGGCGCATCGTTTGTCAAGTCAATAGCTTGCGAAATTTCGTCCAGCGAAATATTCTTCATCTTTTTTGTGAATCGGCGATTGATAGATCCTGTCGATTTTACTAAAATAATTGCCAGCGGTTTAAAAATTCCTTTCATCGCAAGGAGTGGATATGCCATGAGTGCTGCAAACTTGCGCGGAATTTGTCCCGCATACACTTTTGGGAATATTTCGCCAAAGAAAAGCAACATTCCTGTAATAAAAACCACATCGAAAAGCAACTCCAAAACGGGCGCATCCACAAAAGTGATCAGTCCTGTTGAGATGTAAGCCGACAATATGACAATGGCGACATTTACAAAATTATTGGCTATTAATATAACTGCCAAAAGCAGTTCGGGTTTTTCCAGATGTTTCAATACCTGATTGTAGCGTTTGGTATTCTGCTCTTTCATTTCAACAATGTCGGCAGCCTTTAACGAGAAGTAGGCAACCTCCGAACCCGAAACCAGCGCCGAAACAGTAAGCAGAATCAGCGTAACAATGATTGAAACAACAATTCCTGCCGTTAGAGCATGAAACTGAACGACCTGTAAAAACGTTCCCTGTAATATAAATAAGGGGGTGATTTCCAATTTAATCGAATCGTTTGTTATACAATGTAAAGCAGTTGTTAAAACGGAAGGTCGTCTTCCACATCACCCGTTCCGGGAATAAAAGTATCTTCGCTCTGTAGTGCCTGAACTGGGACGCTTGCCTGTTGCTGTGAAGGATAGTTTGCCGAACTTTGATAATTTCCCTGTGAGGTTTCGCCGTCTGACTTTTTTCCAAGTAACTGGATTACATCAGCAAATATTTCGGTTGTGTAACGTTTCTGTCCATTTTGGTCGTCCCACGAGCGTGTGCGGATTTTTCCCTCAACATAAATCTGTGTTCCTTTTTTGATGTAGGTTTCAGCAAGTTTGGCAAGCCCTCTCCAAGCTACAATGTTGTGCCATTCGGTTTTGTCCGGAACATCTTTTCCGTCTCGTGTTTTATAGCCTCTTTCGGTTGTGGCAATCGAGAAATTGGCAACTGCCGTGTCGGTATCGAAATAGCGCACTTCGGGGTCTTTTCCAACATTCCCTACAAGGATTACTTTATTTACTGACATAATTATTGATTTATAAAGTGTTATTACTATAACTGATAAATAATTCGGCAGCCAAAGTACGAAACTTTTATTTGTTGTGCAACAATATTTTTTTCAACAGGTCTTGTTATCCAATTCTTATTTGTTGATAATTATTATGTTGATGGCGATAAAAAAATTATGGGCAAACAGAAATTTTGAATAAAATGACAATGAATAATAATTGCAACAGACAAAAAATCATTATTCTATAAAAAATCCATCAGTTGCGTTATCATTACAACGCTTTCGCGGATGAGTTTACTGCTGGCAAGGGGATTAATTTCTCCCCCTGCTGAAAAAAACCGTCGTGTTGAACGGGGCGAGGTGGAGTTGAAACATCTTATCTCTGTTTTTCCGAATAAGTTTAGGGAACCTCTAAAAATTCCAATTTCTTCGTTATGCTTCGGACGATAAAATGCTCTTTTACGTTCATGTAAACTGCGCTTTTATCGCCTCGCAAGCCTCGAACTTTGAGTTTTTAGAGGTTCCCTTTACTCTTCACTTTCTTCTTTTTTTGCTCTTACGCTGCGCACGTCGTGTACCCGCCGCGCAAAGAAGTAGGTTTTCAGGAACTCTTCGTTGTCAATGTATGCCTCTACCTGCGTGTCCATCAGTTTGAGTTGGCGGCGCAACTGACTGATGAGCGCCGCCAGCTGCGATGTGTTTTTGCTGCGTTCGCTATATGCTGCGTCGCGTTCGGCGTACAACTGGTCGGTTGCACCGGCAAGTTCGCGCAGGGCGCTTACGTCCGACTGTGTTATTTTGTATTCTGCAAGCACAGGCAGCAGTCCTTCGGCGGCAGTAGCCACCGTTCGTGCCACTGCCAACAGCGCGTTCATCGACAGGTCCTCGAGGTCTGTATGCGTAAACCGCACATTCTCCATTATTTTTACATCATCGTTCCGAATGGCATACACTTTCAGCCGTCCACCCATGCGGAAGAGCGCCTCTTCCAGCATATCGCGCTTTTGATCCTTAACGGCTGTAAAGCCGGGCGTTTCGTTCGATTTTTGACTGACTGCTTCTGTGTCTATTTTTTCAAGCATTCTGTCTATCGCTTTAACACCGTCGGCAATCAGCAGCTCGTCAGCCCACAGGCTTTCGTTTTTATGAAACGTAATCGATACCGCCTTTGCCATATATACATAATTGCTCTGTACCTTGTTCATAACCGGATGTGTTTAATTATTTTTATATCAATTATACTATTTTCAGGACGGCAAAGATAGAACATTTTTCCAAAATTCAACACGAATATGCAAAAATATTTTGATTCGCAGCAAGCAGAAAAACGCAAATAGCTGGTTGTATTTGACAGTTAGCGAGCTACCGGCACTTGTTAGCAAGCTACCGGCACTTGTTAGCAAGCTACCGGCACTTGTTAGCAAGCTACCGGCATTCGTTAGCGAGCTACCGGCATTCGTTAGCGAGCTACCGGCACTCGTTAGCGAGCTACCGGCGCTCGTTAGCGAGCTACCGGCGCTCGTTAGCGAGCTACCGGCACTCGTTAATTGGCATCCGGTACTCGTTAGCGGGCATCCGGCGATCGTTAGCGGGCTGCCGGCATCTCGAAATTATAGCTAAAAAATATTGAAACAGGAAAAGGCGGTTTGTACTTCGATTGAATCTGACAGCAGCTATTTACAATTATAATTTAACTTATAAATGAAAAGTTTTTTTAATCACAGATTGTTGCCGTTTTTATTGTTGATAATGATATGTTCATGCTATTCATGAAAAATAATTACACAAAAATTAAACCCTAACAGGGTTTGGAACTCTGTTAGGGTTTGTTTCTTAGTGTGTGTAATTATTGTTTACAATTTATTCCTTGCTGCCCAAATCTATATTTTCATGGATAGGGGTTTTCTCCAAAAATCATCTTATTATCGTTGCAACAAAGTTATTTGCAATATCAAAGTTCAGCCAGCCATCTTTCGGCGTCGATAGCAGCCATGCAGCCTGAGCCTGCCGATGTTACAGCCTGCCGGTACACGGGATCCTGCACATCGCCGCAGGCAAACACGCCGGGTACGTTGGTTCGCGAACTTCCGGGTACGGTTTTAATGTATCCAACGTCATCAGTATCCACCACGCCGGCAACAAGTTCCGAATTGGGCTTATGCCCAATTGCAAGAAACAGTCCGTCAATGTTAATGCGCACTTCTTCCTCTGCCGGCGTGCCTTTCTTTTTCCAAAGCACAGCGCCTTCGACTACGCCTTCGCCCCAAAGACTTTTTACCTGATGTTCCCACAGCACTTCGATGCTGGCTGCTGTTTGTACGCGCTGCTGCATCACCTTCGATGCGCGCAGTTCGTTACGGCGAACAATAAGATACACCTTGCGGCACAGCCCCGACAAATAGAGCGCCTCTTCGGCTGCCGTATCGCCGCCGCCTACAACTGCTACATCTTTGCCTCTATAAAAGAATCCATCGCACGTGGCGCATGCCGAAACACCACCGCCAGCATATTTAACCTCATCGGGCAATCCAAGATACTTTGCAGTGGCGCCCGTAGCTATAATCAGTGCATCTGTTTCAATGGTTTTACCGGTATCAACGGTAATTTTGAATGGATGCTGCGACAGGTCGGCATTGGTAACAATACCTGAGCGTACAGAGGTTCCAAAACGTAAGGCTTGTGCTTTCAACTGTTCCATCATTACCGGCCCGCTAACGCCGTCGGGGTATCCGGGAAAGTTTTCGATATCGGTTGTAATCGTCAGTTGTCCGCCGGGTTGTAAACCTTCGTACAAAACAGGCGACAGATTTGCTCTGCTACAATAAATGGCTGCTGTGTAGCCAGCAGGTCCCGATCCTGCAATCAGAACTTTTACTTTTTCAATGTCCATAAATATATTATTTTACGATATTTATTCTGAAAAAACTCACGATGAATGTAAATAATATTTTGGACTAAAACTGTGTTTTCCATCTTCCATCCGTTGGCTAATACCGGCGGCAATGAAACTTTCCCCAGCCTCTCTACTGCCGAGAGAGGCTTTATTGCTATCAGTTTTAGTTGGCGGATGGCTGAAAGATAATCGTTATGGGGCTTTAGCCCAAACCATGAATAGATATGTCTACACACATTCGTGTTTTATTTCGGTTGCAAAAATCACACTTTAGATTTGAAAAAACAATGTCAAAAGTATGTTTTTTTGCATATTGTGCTTTCAGCGCAAATTTTGCCTCAAAAATAAGTCTGTTACAATCAAAAAATGGTATTATTTCATTATGTGAACGATTGTGGCTGTTTCGGTACAGTTGAAATACCGACAAAACTGCCGAAAAGCATATTGCAAAATTTGTTCAAAGCGCATTAATTAACCACCTTGCCCACGATAAATACAGGAACTTGCTTTTTAGGAACAGAGGGGTATTTTATCGCCAGTTGAATTGTCGGCTATGTTTCATTATCGTGTTACATTCGTATTCATCCCTTTTGAAGATGGCAACGATATCTTGGGGGAAAGAAAATATCATCACGCCAAGCATCTGAATCCGATTTTGGAAATTTTGTAAAAAAGGGGGTTTACTTCACAAGTTTCTCCTTATACATTGCAATTGTTTTTTCGAGTCCCAGATAGAGCGCATCGGCAATTAGGGCGTGACCGATTGACACTTCTTTCAAGAAAGGAATCTTTTCGTTGAAAAATTTCAGGTTGTCGAGGTTCAAGTCGTGCCCTGCGTTTATCTTCAGTCCGAGTTTATGTGCCAAACTGGCAGCATCAACAAAAGGAGCAACTGCCTTTTCGGGATTTTTCGGAAATAGTGCTGCGTAAGGCTCGGTATAAAGTTCAATTCTGTCGGTATTGATTTCGGCGGCTTTTTCGATAAATTTTGCGCTCGTATCTACAAAAATCGAAGTCCGGATGCCGTGCTCTTTCAGGTCGGCAATAATCTCTTTCAAGAAATCAAAATGTGTAACGGTGTCCCATCCCGCATTAGAGGTGAGGGCATCGGGCGGGTCGGGAACAAGCGTTACCTGATGCGGTTTCACAGTCTTTACCAGCTCCATAAATTCGGGCGACGGGTAGCCTTCAATATTAAATTCGGTGCGGATAAAACGGCTGATGTTCATCACATCTTTCCGCCGAATGTGCCTTTCGTCGGGGCGCGGATGAACAGTAATTCCATCGGCTCCAAAATTCTGAATATCAGTGGTTGCTTTTAATAAATCTGGAATATTTCCGCCCCGTGAGTTGCGTAATGTCGCAAGTTTATTTATGTTTACGCTCAGTTTCGTCATTTCGGGTACTCTATTTGTAAGGATATTTCGTTGAAAAATAAATAAATAACAAACGGAAATTGGTTTAAAAAACCTGTTTTCGGTTTCCGTTTGGCGGGGCAAATTTAAAAAGTATTTCATTAATATAGCTATGTTGGCACAAGAATTAATCTCAGATATTGTTCCAGCCCTTAAAACATCGGACACGGGCATGGATGCAATCAATTGGATGGAAGCTTTCAGGGTCTCGCATTTGCCTATTGTTAACAATCGTTTTTTTTTAGGGTTAATTTCCGATACCGATATTTACGACCTCAACTCGGCTGACGAGCCGCTGGGCAACCATCCGCTTTCGCTGATGAAGCCCTATGTGCACAGCCACAGGCACATTTACGATATTATAGAAGTTATTTCGAGGCTCAAATTAACGCTTCTGCCTGTGTTAAATTGCGAAAACGAATATCTGGGCGTTATCACTCAAAGCGACTTAATGCAATGTTTTGGCAAACTGATTGCAGCTGGCACTCCGGGCGGCATCCTGCAAATTGAAGTTGGCTATCGCGATTATGCACTTTCGGAAATTGCGCGGATTGTAGAAAATGCCGACGCTAAAATCCTGAGCCTTTATGCGGGTCAAAACGACCTTACTGCCTCCCTCACGCTTACGCTGAAACTCAATATAACAGCCTTGTCGCCCGTTGTTGCCGCCTTTGAGCGTTACGGTTATCGCGTAAGCGTGGTTCACAGCGCCGATGCGAGCATCGACGAAACCGTTCGCCGCAACTACGAATCGCTGCTCATGTTTATGAATGTTTGAGCGCATGATACCGATAAATAAACCCATGTTGAAAAACCTGTTCCTCACTCTGTGCATGTTTCTCCCTTGCGAGATGCACCCCGCTTTGGCGCAGGACACCGTGAGCGTAAGCCTGCCGCAGCAACTCAGCGTAAGCAGTATCACCGTAACCGGAAACCGACGCACCAAAGAAATCATTATCCTTTCGGAACTCACCTTTGCGCCGGGCGACACCATTCGCATCAGCCGCTTGCTGCGCCACCTTGAGCGTTCTCGACAAAATGTGCTCAACACCTCCCTCTTCAACTTCGTTAATATCGATGTATTGTACCCCGACGACAGCGCCACTATTGCTTTCACTGTAAATGTGCACGAGCGGTGGTACATTTGGCCTATGCCCATATTCGAAGCCGAAGGGCGCAACTTCAGCGATTTCCTGCGACGGTTCGACGGCACGCAGTTTAACTACGGAATATTTGTTGAAGACCTCAACTTTCGCGGCAGACGCGAAACTTTGAGCCTTCGCCTTATTACCGGTTACAAAAATCAGATAATATTTAACTACTCCAAACCCGCGCAAAATAACCGTTCGGGCTGGGGCGTCAGCCTGCGACGGCAGGAGTTTGACCAAATCCCCTACACCACCGGCGACGACAAACAAGTGTTCCTTAAAATGCGCGGCAAGCAACTTGTGCGCCATCACAAAGGTGAACTCAACTATTTCTACAGGCATCACAGCTATCATTATCATCGCTTTACGCTGATGATGGACGATTATGTAATTTCCGATTCGCTGCACTGCATCAATCCCTCGTTTCTTCCACTCAACGCAAAGCAGAGCCGGCACATTGGTGTCCGGTACAATTATATATACGATAACCGCGACTTCAAACCCTATCCCCTTTCGGGGAATTATTTCGATGTAAACCTTGAGCGCAAAGGACTTGGCATTGTTTCGGACTACATGGGCTTTACTGACTTGCAAATGAGTGCCGAACACCACACGCCTGTTGCTCCCCGCTTTTTTTATGGTACAAAACTCACGCTCCGTTTTGCCGACCAAAAGTATGTGCCTTACGTTTTCAACATCGGATTGGGTTACACCGACTTTTTGAACGGATTTGAATACCGTATTGTTGACGGAACGCGCTACGCCTCGCTTCACAACAAACTGCTGTTTGAGCTGCTGTCGCCCCGCAAAAAAGATTTAAAGTTTATTCCCCTGCGTCAGTTCTCCAAAATACATTACGCCATCTACCTCAAGCTAAACGCCGACGCTGGCTATGTTTACAGTCATCGCGTACCGGCGGGCAACCGTATGCCCAACTCATTTCTTTTTGGCTACGGCGTCGGCATCGACTTTGTAACATTTTACGACATTGTACTCGGCATCAACTACTCGCGCACCAACTTTGGCGACAGCGGTGTGTTCTTTCATTTTAATCTGGGACTGTAATCAAAAAGAATGCGGATGACGGATACGGGATACAAAATAAATCCGGCTTTAGCCATTTTTAACTCATCGGCATTTTCCCAACCCCAAAGTAGTGTGCATCAGGATGCGCCAGATAGATACCGCACACCGAAGCGGCGGGGTACATGCTGAAATGGTCGGTAAGGGTAATGCCTGTATGCTTGTTGGCTTGCAGGAGGTCAAAGAGCGTGCGCTTCTGACTGTGATCGGGGCAGGCGGGATGCCCAAATGCGGGACGTATGCCCTGATACGCGCCCGCTAACAGATTGTCGCGATTGAACATTTCGGCGGGCGAATATCCCCACAACTCGCGGCGTACTTTATAGTGCAGCCATTCGGCGAAAGCCTCTGCAAGACGGTCGGCAAGGGTTTTGAGGAGCAAGGCGCTGTAGTCGTCGTTCTCCTTTTCGAAGTAGTTGCTCTCAATGCCGTGCCCTGTGGTAAGGGCAAAGGAGCCAATGTAATCCGCAAGCCCAGAATCGACAGGCGCTACAAAGTCGGAAAGACAGGTATAATGCTCCCTGTCGGCACTTGCCTGTTGCTGACGCATGAAATTGAATGTGCAGAGTTTTGCATCGCGGCTTTCGGAGTTGTACACGTCAATGTTGTTGCCTTGCGCGTTGGCGGGGAACAAACCAACGACGGCACGGGCGGTCAGCAACTTGCCGTTTACTATTTGCGAAAGCATCGCTTGCGCATCGTTGAAGAGTTTAAGCGCTTCGCGGGCTTTTGTCTGCGTTTCGGGCGTTTTGAAACGCAGTAGCCACTCGGCTTCGTGCGCTTTGCAACAGATATTTTCGATGCCTGTGTAATTTCCCGTCAGTCGCCATGCGTGGAAAAACGGATTCCAGCTGATGAGCGGCGCTATTTCCCCGAAAGGGTAATCGTTGTAAACCGTAATACCCATTGAGGCGGGGCGTGTAATCGCGGCTTTGCTCCAATCGAGGGGGAAAGGCTTGCGGTTTGCCTCGCCGAGCGGTACAATGTGGCGGTCGCTGCGGTTTTCGTGCATTTCGCGCAAGCGGCTTTGTTCTTCTTTCAATGTTGCAACGAAACCTGCGCTGTCGCGAGGCGAAAGCAATGAGGCGGCAATCTGTGCACTCTTGGAGGCATCCTTTACGTGCACCACCGTGCCCGAATAGACGGGGGCGATTTTTACTGCGGTGTGTATGCCCGACGTTGTTGCACCGCCTATCATCAGCGGGATGCGGAGTTGCTGCCGTTCCATTTCGCGGGCAACGCTTACCATCTCTTCGAGCGACGGCGTGATGAGTCCGCTTAGCCCAATGATGTCGGCACGTTGCGCTATGGCTTCGGTTACAATGGTTTCGGCGGCAACCATTACACCTAAATCGACCACATCGTAATTGTTGCAGGCAAGGATTATGCTTACAATGTTTTTGCCTATGTCGTGCACGTCGCCCTTCACGGTTGCCATTACGATACGTCCCGCTTTGGTAGCGGCGGCACCTGCTTCTGCTTTTTCCTGCTCAATAAATGGCTGAAGAATGGCGACTGCCCGCCGCATTACGCGGGCGCTTTTTACCACCTGCGGAAGAAACATTTTGCCTGCACCAAACAGTTCGCCTACGGTATTCATTCCGTTCATCAGCGGCGTGTCTATTATCTGGAGCGAAGAAGGATAAACAGCCCGCGCTTCGGCAAGGTCGTGTTCCAAATGGTCGGTGATGCCTTTTACAAGGCTGTACTCTAAGCGTTTTTCTATTGTTGCAAGGCGCCACTCTTCATGGCGCTCGGGCGATGACGTTTCGGTCTTTCCGCGAAAGCGTTCGGCAAGTTCAATAAGACGTTCGGTAGCGTCAGGACGGCGATTCAATACCACGTCTTCGACGTGGAGAAGCAGTTCGGGCTCTATTTCGTCATAAATTTGCAACATCGACGGGTTTACAATGCCCATGTCCATGCCAGCGCGTATTGCGTGGTACAGAAATACGGAGTGCATTGCTTCGCGCACCGTGTCGTTGCCGCGAAACGAGAACGAGAGGTTACTTACCCCTCCGCTTACGCGAGCCATTGGCAAATGTTGCTTTATCCATCGCACTGTTTCGATAAAATCGACTGCATAGTTGGCGTGCTCGTCGATTCCTGTGGCAATGGCAAGTATATTGGGGTCGAAAATGATGTCCATTGGCGCAAAGCCAACCTTTTTTGTAAGAATATCGTAAGCGCGACCGCATATTTCGGTGCGACGCGCGTAAGTATCTGCCTGTCCGCACTCGTCGAAAGCCATTACAACGACGGCGGCTCCATGAGATTTGATGAGCGACGCCTGCTCCACAAACTTTTCTTCGCCTTCTTTGAGGCTGATGGAGTTTACAATGCCTTTGCCCTGAAGGCATTTCAAGCCTGCTTCGAGCACTTCGCGACGCGATGAATCTATCATCACGGGCAACCGTGCTATTTCGGGCTCGGCGGCAACAAGGTTGAGGAATGTAACCATTTCGTGGCGGGCGTCGAGCATAGCGTCGTCCATATTGACGTCGATAATCTGTGCGCCGTTTTCAGCCTGCTCGCGGGCGATTGAAAGGGCTTCGTCGTAGCGCTTTTCACGAATGAGGCGTGCAAACTTGCGCGATCCTGCCACGTTGGTGCGTTCGCCAATGTTTACAAAGTTGCTTTCGCGATCGATAATCAGCGGTTCGAGCCCGCTCAGTCGCGTAAGTGGCTTTACAGCTGGCGGCGTATGTGGATGGGCGTCTTTCAACAGTCGTGCAAAGGCGGCAATGTGCGCAGGCGTAGTGCCGCAGCAACCACCGATGATGTTTACCAATCCATTGTTGAGATAATCTACGATTTTCGACGCCATTGTATCGGGTGTCTCGTCGTACTCGCCAAATACGTTGGGCAGTCCCGCGTTTGGATAGGCGCTGACGCGAAGCGAGGTTTTGCGCCCCAACTCTTCGATGAACGTCCGCATCTGGTCGGCGCCAAACGAACAGTTTAAGCCGACCGAAAACAGCGGAAAGTGCGACACCGATACCAAAAATGCTTCGAGCGTTTGTCCCGACAGCGTGCGCCCGCCCGAATCGGCAAGCGTTACCGAAATCATTACGGGGAAATCCGTGATGCCGCGCCGCTTGAGTTCGCCTTCGATGCCAAACAGCGCCGCTTTCGCGTTAAGCGTATCGAATACAGTTTCGAGCAGAAGAATATCTACGCCTCCATCAATCAGACCCGATGCCTGCTGTGCGTATGCTTCGGCAAGCTGGTCGAATGTTACCGCCCGCAATCCTGGATTGCTCACGTCGGGCGACATGGATGCCGATTTGCCCGTCGGTCCCATCGATCCCGCTACGAATCGGGGCTTGTCGTCGGTCGAAAATTGCCGTGCAGCTTCGCATGCAAGTTGTGCCGACGCGCGGCTCATCTCGTACACAAGCGTTTCCATGCCGTAATCAGCCTGAGACAGAGCGTTGGAGTTAAAACTGTTTGTTTCGATGATGTCCGCCCCCGCGTTGAGGTACTGCCCGTGGATAGCCGTGATAACATCGGGGCGCGTAATTGACAGTATGTCGTTGTTGCCCTGCAATGCTATGCCGTGCGAAACGAATCGCTCACCGCGAAAATCGCTTTCGGTAAGTTTGTACTGCTGTATAAGGCTGCCCATTGCACCGTCGAGCAGGAGAACGCGGCTGGAAATGGCGTTACGGAGAAGTTCTGTGCGTGTCATAGTGTCATATATAATATAGGCATAATGTTCGGGGTGCAAAGATAGGAAAAGAGTTGGATATTTAAAATTATAACTCATATTACACTATTACTTTATATTAGTTTTTTCAAGGCTACCAAAGATAATAAGCGATGAGCAAAAAATCGTATGCCGAAGACATTAAGAACGGCGAAGTTATGTCGGCAGGCTTAACAAACAACGCAGCACAGGCAGCTAAACGCGGGCTGGACGAAGAGTTTGTCGGAAACCTTAAAGCCAGTCTGCAAAAAGCAATCATGCTGAACAACGAGCAAGAACGGCTCAAGGCTGACTTGAAACGGAAAAACCGAAGAACTCGACGCAACCATTTCCGACATTAATGCAGCCGTTGGCGAAGCGCGAAAGATTGTGAAAATAGAATTTGCAAAAGCGCAGTGGATAGAGTTTGGAATTAACGCTAAACGGTAAAAATTGTATGTGCAATCGTACAGCTAATG
>JAITVO010000172.1 GCA_031285765.1 Cytophagaceae bacterium
GGCACTTATCAAATACTGTGCTGACACATCCCCAATACACGTTGGCACTCATCAAATACTGTGCTGACACATCACCAATACACGTTGACACTCATCAAATGCTGTATGGCACATCCCCAATACACATTGACACTTATCAAATGCTGTCTGGCACATCCTCACTGCCAGTTGGCGCTCATCAAATGCTGTCTGGCACATCCTCACTGCCAGTTGGCGCTCATCAAATACTGTGCTGGCACATCCCCAATACACATTGACACTTATCAAATGCTGTCTGGCACATCCCCAATACACATTGACACTTATCAAATGCTGTGCTGGCACATCCTCACTGCCAGTTGGCGCTCATCAAATACTGTCTGGCACATCCACTTTGCCCGTCGGCACTTATCAAATGCTGTGCGAGGCATTCACAACATTGTGCACCCACTGAACAGCTATTTGTGTTACACATCCAGTTATGGATTGAAATATACAACCATTTTGGATATGCAGCAACAATAAATGAATTACGTAACACATCTTCCCATCATCGCACCTCTTTCTCCAGTGCAGATAGCCTTGCCTCCCGTTGGAGGGGGTATTATCGCGAATCACTTGGAACGTTATAATTAACCTCCTGCACGGTGTGGCGCCCGCGCTCTGTTTCGATGATTTTGCGAACCAGCTTTCCTTCCATGTCGTACTGGTAATAGAGGCCAAAGTGCTGGTCGTCGAACTGTGTAAGGAGCTGCAGCTGGCGGTCGTCGTAAACAAAGCAGGTGGAGGTGGAGTGCAGGGGCTGAAAGCGAATGTCGTCGATGTAGTCGCCGGGCTGCATCCCCGTAAGGGTGCCATGCAGGGCTGTGCCTGCAATGGGGAGCTGTGCGGCCGGTACTTCGGCTTCAAAAAGCTGCCACTGGCCAACGCTGGCCACGCGGGTTAAGGCAATGGCGGCGCCGTTGACAACGATGGATGCCTGCTGTGCACCGGTTTGTATCCATGCTTTAAACAGTGCGCCCTGCTTTTTAAGTTCGGCGGTTACTGTTACACCTTCAAACAGATTGGTGACGGATGATGCAGCGGCTGCTTTTTTGCCTGAGTGTGGGTTGTTAATTACAGCGCCGAGTGTGTCGGCGCCTTCAAAGTCGCGGAAGAGCAGACTGCCGTAGTCGGCATTGGAGGCTACGGCCGATGGCACGCTGCCGGCGTACTGACGGCCATACACGGCGGTGCTTGGAATGTTGAGTACGTCGCGCTCTTCGAGCACTTCGCCGTGCGGTGAATAGAGCGACACGGCGGAGCTTTTGAGCCATTTCTGCGAAAGCGGATTCTGCACAGTTGGGTTCCAGTTAAAGCGGTTGGCTGCGCCAATGTCGTAATATCCCTTTTGAAATACTGGCTGAGTGCCGGTGGGGTAGGGCAGGGCGTCGCTGTAGGCGTACATTGCTTCGGCACGCCACCGGCTGTTGAGCGCTGCTGTGCCGGCAATGCCATAGTGTGCCGCTATATGCTGCTGCTGTGGTGTATCCCAGTTTTTGCGGTAGGTTTGTATGGCTGCATTAATTACGTTAACGGGAGCATTCCACCACGTGCTGTCGGGCAGGGTGTTGTAAACGGTGAACGATGCGGCGGTTGCCGACAACTGGTTGCTGTTGGCAGCGGTGGTTGTTTTCCTGCCCATTTCGGGATAGCACCATTCGGCTGGTACTGTGAGGCTGTAAACTTTGCCTTTCGGCAGATTGCTGCCGGCATAGCTGCCGGCGAAACTGTCGGTAGTGCCAACCATAACGGCTTCGCCTGTTGAGCGGTTAAAGCCAAGGTATTCGGTTTTTGAGGTGATGCCATCGACATAATCAGTGCGGCTTTTGAGGATGGCCGGATAGCTTATTACTTTGCACGTTACGTGGGTTGCAATGAGGTTGCGTGTGTATGAAAATGAGGGTACAATGCCGATGAATATGGGCGGGAAAAACATGAGCCCTCCGCTTAAATCGACTTCGATGTTAAAGTTGTACGATACATCAACAATGCGGCGAGCTTCGCGGGTAATTTCCATTTCGCGTCCGGGCGATGTGTATGCACTCAGTAGCCGGTTATCGGCCGCATTGAGCCAGATGGTGCTTACTTTTTCGCCCGGTTTGTAATATTCGTACTCCTGCGATGTGGAGAGGTAGCTTTGGCTCAAATCTTCGCCACTGCTGCCGGTGAGGTAGCTGCCCCCGTACGACGATGTTTTGCGTACCTGCCCATGCATGTCGTTATGTATAAAGCGGAATCCCTGTGCCATCCATACCTTATCGACGCTGTAGCCAATCAGTCCGGCGTTTATTTGCAGCTCGTCGCGCGTTTCGTCTATCGCCGTTTTTTCTACTCCGCTGCCTGCCTCAAAATCGTATCCGGCGGCGGGGTGGTCGTAATACATATCGAACGGAAACTCCCGTGCTGTACAGTATTCGTACACGGTGAAGCCTGTTCCTGTTTTTCCGGTATGTATGTTTTCGGCAACAACGCGGCTGTAGCCAACCGATGCACCCGGCAGGAGCGATTCGCCCAGAGGGCCTTCGGTCTGCAGCAGGTTGTCGCCCGACACAAGGCGATTAAATAACGATGTGCCTTTAACGGGCATGAAGTCAATGAGCGGGTTTTCTTCGCGGGCGCCGGCCGGTTCGTTGGCTGCTACGCCGCTGCTGGTTTTGCCGTCTGTGAGCACATAGCGGTAATTGGTGCCGAGCACTGCCTCACTGCCTGTTTCGATGCCACTGTCGTGCAGCAGTATGCGCCGCACCCGCACACCGCCGCCAACTTTGCGGTGCAGCACGGGCAGTTTCAGGAACGAGAGCTGGCCGTTGAACGACTGCGCTATCTCTTTTTTCCGCATGTTGGTGTAGGTTATGAATTTTGCTCCCAGCGAAATGTCGAACATAACGGGTATCAGCTTAAACCGTTCGAGGAATGGAACTGTCAGATTGTTGCCGTTGGCGCTGTTTGCTATTTCAATCATCCGGTCGTCGTAGGCTTCTTCAAAATTAGCCTCCACACCGTTGTTTCCCTGAACTTTTCCCTGCCGCTGACCGGTAACAAATTCGTAGCACGCCTGCTGCGGCGTAAGTGCCCGCTCGCCGTCTTCACTGTTTTCGCCTGCGAGCGTTATTCTTATGCTCCACCCGTTGCCATGCGCTGCCTTTTCGATGCTTTTAATGCTGGCATAGCCCGTAATGTAATCGGACTGGAAGTTGCCGAGCGTTGCACTGTTTTTCCCCGTAAGGGAAAAGAGAAAACGGTAATAGACCTTTTTGCTGTAGCTGCCGTCGCCGGCATTGAAGCCAAAATGGGTTTTCATGAGTGCTGTGAGTGAGTCGATGCCCTGCTGGTTGTTCCCTGCTACACCCAAATCTTCGGTGTTGATGAAATATGCGGGCGTTTTGCAGTATTGGTTGCCGTCGAGGGCTGCTTCGTGATTCACGATGGATGCCATTGCCATGGCGTTGCGGTTGTGAACAAAGGCATAGTCGTCGGGTTCGTACTGTATGTGGATGGCGCCTCCCGACGGCAGGCGGATGGATTTGAGGTTGTATGCGGCGGGGTCGAAGGCAGGGCTGCTGTTCAGAAAGGCAGCCTGTTTTATCCACGGGATGCCGTTCATGCGCCGCTCCTGTCCGTCGGGCATCAGGTTTCCCCACGAGTCGAGCGCAAAGGGTGCATATTCGGGGTTCTGTAAATTACCGGTTAGCCGGCTGTAAGCCTCTTCGCTGTAAAAGGGATAGAGTTTGCTGTCCGGCGCCGGCGCAGGATAGTTATAGTTGAACAGATAGGGGCTTATTTTGGCTGACACAATGCCCTGATATTCCATCCACACTTTGCGCAGTGTAAGTTTGCCGCTTTGCGGGTTGGCTACGTTGGCATTTCCGTAGTTGAATGTGCTTTGCCGGTTGTTCACCACGTTGGGCACCAGACTGTAGTCGTACTCAAAACAGACCGTTTTTACAGGCCTGCTACCGCTGATTCGGCCTGTTTCGCTGAGCGGGAGAAGAACAATGCGTTCCAGATATTCGAGCGCGGCATTTGTGTTGTGGCGAACTGCTCCCGTGTTAACGGCAGCAGGGTCGTCGCTGGCAGTTAAGTCGAGCGCTCCCAGCCCGTCGAGGCGGTTGTTGCCCGACCCTTGCAGGAGTGCCGAAAGTGTGGCATCCCACACGGCTACAGCATCGTTGAAGTCGCTTTTCACCGTTTTGTTGGTAACAAAACAGGCAATGTGGGTTCGGGTACGGATGGTTTTCAGGTAATACACCTCTTTTTCGCCTGTCGAAACCGAGCCGGTGTCGTCCTTCGGGTCGGAAATTGAGCCTTGCATGTACGACAGCCCGTTGTAGGGCATCCGGTAACGGTACCAGTTTTTGCCCTTGCCGTAGCGTTTGCGGTAGTCGAATTTGGTCCATCCGCCCCAGTCGGCAGCCGACACAGCATTGTCGCCATCGGTATCGAAATAGTCGGGCGTGAGTATTTCGGTGAGCAAAAAACTCTGGCTGTACTCATTGGGATTAATTTCGCCCGTAACGGTTCGGTGCGCGGTACTGTTTAAAATGTTGTCCTTAACGGTATATTTGCCGTCGGAGGTGTTTTTCGACAGGTTGAGCGGCTTAAATGTAAGAAACCGCATGAGGGTTTGGTCGGCAGCATTAACATCAACACTCAGCGTGGTTTCGTTGCGCACGGCCACCGGCTGGTTGTATCGGAAAAGATGGCCGTCTTTGTTGTATATTCGGAAACCGCCTATTTTGCCGTTGCTGTTGTAATTTGTGTGGATGTACGACGAACTGCCGTTGCTGCTTTCGCGGTCGAGCGCGTATTCGCCGGCTCCTGAATGGTGTCCTTCCCTGAATCCGGGCAGGCGGGTTGTATGGACACGTGCCCTGTCAGCGTTTGTACTGTTCCCGTAACTGCCGTCTGCCAGCCTTTTTTTATAGCCGATGCCTCCGCCCCTGTCGCCATTGAACCGGAAGGGGGAATCGGCAAAGGTGTAGCCCTGCGGCGAATCCCAGCCGTCGGTTTCGGTTGAATTGAATCCCATGCCAATGTCCATGCCGATGCCAACGTTTGGACCTGCCATTACTTCAAAGCCTGTTTGCAGCATGGTCGATTTGGATGTGGTGTGCTGCGGACTGAAATAGCCCGTTTGTTCGGGATAGGCACGGAAACCGCCTATTACGCCTTCGCCCGTTGCGCTAAACACATCGTACCCCGAAAAGGGCATTCCCAGAAAAACATCCTGCCTGCTGAACGGTCTATCCTTCTCAACATAATAATCCATCACACCGTTGTTGCCTTCGCCCTGCTGCGAATGAAGATAGCCGTACACTTTTTTCGATTCCTTATACTTGTTGAAGCGTAAATCAAAACGTCCTTCCTTTCCCACCTGCACGCCCATCGGCACAAAGGATGGATTACCCTGCAGCGAAGTGCTCCAGTTAATGGCCAAGCCTCCGTATTGCGGCGAAATGGAGGGACGCGGAGTGTACTGTGCCAGTTTTGTAGAATAGCTGCTCAACCTTATGTCGCCAATGTTTTTGGAAAAGCCTGTCGGTATTATTCCTTTTACAAAGGCTCCCAAACTTGTAGCCTTTTTGCTTGCTTCAGCCTCTGTGGAAACGTTCTGTCCGGCTTTTATGTTCCTGCCTGCAAAAGAGAGCAGCGCCAGTGGCGAAACAAAAGGATCCCACGTTACTCCTTCGGGGCTGAATGTTACCGACAGTCCGGCCATGCCTGCCGCATTTACGCCCAGCCCTGTGGTTCGCTGGTAGCCGGTGTAGTTGTTAATGCGGTGTGTAATGCCTGCATTGATGCCAACGGGAACAATATCTTTTGAAAACAGTTCGAGGTTGGTGTTAAGCCCCGATACCGCCGTCCACGACGGACGGGTTTTGTTGTAAAATTCCACTTCTTCGCCGTTCATGTCGTCGGGCAAGCCGCGCAGGTTGCGGGTAATGCTGCCCGGGTTAAGGTTCCATCCGAAGCCTACCCACGACGCCTCCTGCTCAACCGAAACGCCGCTGCCGTACGACAGCGAGAGGGCATAGCCGCTCCCGTGCGGGCCGGGTATTTCAATCACCGGAAGGTTGTAGTTGAAATCGCCTGTGAAGGTATTAACCATTTCGGAGGCCGATACAGGTGTAAATCCTGAAAAATCGGGCGAGGAGGGTCCTGATGTCAACGCCAGTGCAACCGTTGGGAGTACGGTTTCGGTTACCAGAAGTATTGACATAAATATGGCGATTGTGCGTAACAGTGGAGTTGTTTTTCGTTTCATCAGTGTGGAATTTAAAAATCGTGTCCGTATTTACGATTTGATTTTTGCGGTGGGGATGTTTCGCAGCGATTTTGCCTTAAACACAAATTCGGTTTGGCCGGTTCCGTAATAGGGGTCGTTGAATTGCAGAACTGCATCGCCTGATTTTCCTTTTGTTGAAAAGCAATCTCCGTCGGGCACAAATACCAGATGGAATTTCAGCGTGCCCGATATGCCGTAGTCCTGCTCAAAATGAAACAGTTTTGGAAGATATTCCTTCTGACCTGTTTTTAAGATGAAACACTCTTCAATGTACCAGTTGAGCGCCTTTTTGCGTTCGGCAAACTGGTCGTAGCTGGCAATGCCATAGTAATTAAGGTCGCTAACCGGACTGTTTTTGTCCGGTGCAATGGTAAACAGGAAACTACAGCTTTCTGCATGGGAGGCGCAGAGCGAATCAAACATCCTGCTGTCATACTCTGCTCCCAGTTCCTGCATGACTTTCAATTCCGGCGGCAGATACCGCGCTGTGAGTTCGATGCCGCCATGTGATTTTGATATTTTAAGTCCGTTGGCACACTCTTCAATATAACGGAAATAATCGCCGGCGGTATCGTATCGGCTGCCGCTGCACGATACAAACAAAATGACCAAAAAAAGTGTCGTTTTACTTTGAAACACTGGTATCATTGCAGTCTGATTTTAGGGTTTGGAGAAAAAAGAATAACCAAATTTTAATCATAAATCGCCTCAAATGTAAAGTGTTTGTTCTGAATATCCAAACTTTTTGATTTATTTTTAGTAAAAATATTTTTATTGTATTTCTATTATTCGCAGAATATTGTAAAACAAATATTTTAAAAATAAAGCGATAATACAATAAAGTAAAATGTTATTTCCCGTCATTTTTGTACTTTTTCCACTCATCGCATCGTAAGCGCTGTAAAACGCACCACTGCTATTGTGTTTTTTTACCTTAAATTATAAATTACAAACTGTGCTTAAAGCGAGCATCATCATCGGTTACGGTGTTTAATACGTTTCGATGTACCGTTCATTATAAATGTGTGCCTTTATGTGCTTTACACGTGAGCGCTTGGACTGATGGACTGCGGACGTTTGGAGTTGCCATGCGCGGATGTCTGAAATAAAAACACGCGAGCGTCCGCAGTGGTTGTATGCGGACGTCTGTAGTTGCCATGTGCGGACGTCTGTAGTTGCCATGCGCGGACGTCTGGAGTTATCATGCACGGACGTCTGTAGTTATCATGTGCAGACGTCTGTAGTTATCATGTGCGAACACCTGCGATAATAACACGCGAGCGTCCGCAGTGGTTATGTGCGGACGCTCGGAGTTGTTATACGCGTGAGGATAAGTATCAACTTTAAATCTGTATGCCAATAAAAATTACATCGTCCACCTGTTCCTGATAGTCTTTCCAGTTGATGAATGTTTTTTCGACAATTACGTACTGTTCGTTCATGGGTTTGCGATGAATTTCCATCAGCATGTTTTTTATCGACGAGGTCATGTATTTTCGCCCGTAGGGACCGCCAAACTGGTCGCCGTAACCGTCGGAGAACAGATAAATGGTGTCTTTTATTTTAGCGTTGTACTCAATGTTTACAAATTCGGGAAGCTCAGAGTCTTCAGTTACCTCGTCGCCTATGCTTCGTCGCGTGCCTTTGTAAATAGTGAGTTCGTTGTTCAGAAACAGATAAACGGGGCGTTTAGCCGATGCTATCCGTATCTTTTTGGTAGATGGGTCAATTTCTACTATCGAAATATCCATACCATCGCGTGCTATGTCGTTGCGCGAGTTTTGCTGAAGCAGTATCCGTATTTCAATGTCTAAGCGCGTCAGCATATCGGCAGGCGAATTGATGTCGGGATGTTTAATAATGTCGTTTAGCAAGGTTGTTCCAATCATCGACATAAAAGCGCCCGGAACGCCGTGCCCCGTACAGTCGGCGCAACACAGGATGAATTTGCCTCTCCACTTGTGAAACCAGTAGAAGTCGCCGCTCACAATATCGCGGGGCGAAAAGAAGATGAACGATTCGGGAAAGCGTTCCTTCAGCGAGTTCAACGGCGGCAGTATCGAGGTCTGTATTCGTTTTGCATAGTTGATACTGTCGGTTATATCGCGGTTCTTGCGTTCTATTTCGGCTTTCTGTTCGCGCAGAATCACGGTTTGACTGGCTACTTCTTTTTGAAGCAGTTCTTTTTGTTGCTTTAGCTTTTTCTCGCGTTTGTTAATGATAACGTATCCCAAATACACCAGCAAAGTTATCAGGATAAGATAAACCCAGCCTTTTTTCCATATCGGCTGTGCTATCTGTATGCGAATGGTGAGCGGGTCGGAATTGTGGATGCCGTCGGCGTTTGCCGAGCGGATTCGCAACACCCAGTTGCCATCGGGCATGTATTCGCGTTCCCACCATGTAGTGGGCTGTTCTACCCATTCGTTTGATGGCTCGTCGCCTTCGCGCTGAAGCTGATACTGATAGGTTACGCCTTTGGGATTCTTGAAACTGATACCGATAAAGTCGAAACGAATATTGTACTTTTCCCTGTATGGATATTTGAGTTGCAGCAGGTTGGTGAGTTCGTACTGTTTGCCCGAAATCCGTATCCGCGTAAAGTTGAGCGTTGGCGACACTTGGTTGTCGTGGTCTTTTTCGGGGAAATAGTTGATAACGCCCTGACTGGACGAAAACCACAGTGTGTTGTTATTATCTACAAATGAAGACGAGAAGTCGGCGCCCAAATTCTCCTCGTATCCGTAAGTTCTTATTTTGTTTTCGGCAAGGTCGATACAGCTCAGTCCGGGCTTATGTGTAACCCACAGCCGGTTTGCCCTGTCGGCAACAATGCTGTAACAAAAGTTTTTTGCCAGCCCTTCGGAAACCGAAATAACCTGCAACGAATCGCCGCCATATCGCAGCACACCTTTGCCCTGCGTAGCAAGCCACCGGTTGCCGTCCATATCTTCAGCTATTCCATATACATCAATTGGCGTTTGCGATATGCGATGTACTATCAGCGAATCGTTCTCAATGCTGCAAATACCGCTGTTTTTAGGTCCAATCCAAATTCGTCCTTCGGTGTCGCAATACACAAAGTTAATGTTGTTGTGCGGCAGTCCGCTTTCGGTAGTCAGGTGTGTAATTTCATCGGTTTTGATGTTGATGTTGAAATAACCGCCTATGGTTGCCAGATAAATTCGGTCGCCGTATCCTGTAATACCTCTTATTTGTTTTCCGGTATTGCTGTCGGAGTAGTTGTAGGGTACAAATTTCTTATCGCCGGGCTTTTGATAAAACAATCCATTTTTTTCGGATGCAATCCAAAGTATGTTGTCTTTCGACTGATAAAAACCTGTGATGGCATCGCGAGGTATGCCCATCTCAACATCATAAAACTCAAAGTCGGTATAACAATACGGATCAGCTTTCAGAAAACCGTTGTCCAAACCGATGTAAAGCGAATTGCCGGCTTTGTAAACCGAGTGTGCCTTGCTGTCCTGAAGCCCTATCACCGCAAGGTTGTAAAAAATCATACTTTCGTCGAGCAACACCGACAGCCCTCCGCCAAAGGTTGCAAACCAGTAATTGCCTTCGCGGTCGCACAGAATGTTGTTTACATAATTATCGGCCAAACCGTTTACCGACGAAAAAGTGTATGATTCATTGAAATCCTGCCTCACAGGGTCGAAAAACAGTTTTATCACACCGTTTCCCCAAGTGGCAATCAACAGGTGCCCTTCGTCTTCTTCAACAATGTCTTTAATGTTTTCGTGTTCAATATTGAATGTTAAACAAAGGCGGTTGTCAATAATTTGCATAGCATCGGAACTGCCCTGTGAATAGCGAAAAAATCCATAATCTTCGGTTCCAATCCAGTATTCGTCGCTTATTCCTTTGCGAGGTGTGATGGTTGTTATAATGGTGAGAGGAATATCTTCAATTTCTATTACCGATGCAATGTTGCTGTTGTCGTCAATTGTAACTTTCAATAATCCTTCGGAAGTTCCAAGCAGCAGCGTGTTGTCTGATACGGGATAGATAGAATAAAACAGTTTGAACCCCAGCTTTTCAGGGTCGAAAAAGGTTGTGATATTGCCTTCTGTGTCGATTCGCACAGGTCCGCTGTTTTGAATAACCGCCCAAATGTTTTCCGACTTGTCCTGACAAATGTGGCGTACAGGACTGTTTGTTTCGGGAATGATAACCGGCGTAAACCTGTTGTTTCGGTAAAAGCTGAGGTTTCCGTTGTTGTGTCCTATCCACACATTGCCATTGGTGGCAACAAAAAGCGACATAATAAAATCTTCGGCTAACGAGTCGGTCGAAAGATAGGTTTGAAACCTGTGTCCATCGTATCGCACCAATCCTTCACCTGTACCAATCCACAGGTATCCGTTATTTTCCTGCTCAACGCAGTAAACAAAATTCTGTGGAAGCCCCACGTTGGAGTCGAAGTTCTTGAAACGGAACGACTGTGCGTTTGCAGCGAACATGCTGCAGGCAATAACAGCTGAGAGTATGATTGTTTTCGGAGCGCTTATCTTCATCATCGTTTAGGTTTAATTCCAATGCTGTATTTATATTTTGGGATGCCTCCAATGGGGATACTGTAGAATGGCATCAGTTCTCCGTACTGGTTTTCGAGATAGATAACAACGTTGTTATTTTTTACTTTTTTCGTTTTGTCTTTTATCATCTGTATATCAAGCGACGAGTTTATATCATCTTTCCCTATCTGGCTCTCGCTTGTAGCCCAGTTGTTGTCGCCCGAAACCGCCATCTTTTCGCCGTTTTTAGATGGCGAAATAATACGAATAATTCCGTCGCTGTCCCAGTCGAAATTACTTTGTTTAATAGCAATTACACGCTCGTCGATGTATGGATAGATATGCGAAACTTCGTTCACATTGTCGTGCAATCGAAACTTGTATTTGAAATAAAAAGCAAAAGCACCTTCAATTGCACGATTTTGCTCGGCATCGGTACTCAGGAAGAGGCTATACATGTTTCCGTCGTCGCCTGATGTGCCTTCTACAACAATTTTGAAGACATAACCACCGTAATCGGGCAGCAGTTCACCGGCTTTGGGGTCGAAAGGTCCGAATGTAAACCATTTACCGTCGTACTGCCCGCGTTTGTCTTCGGCAAAAGCACGTGAGGCAAGCATTGTACCGCTTTTGTAGTTGCCGTCGCGCTCAATTTTTTGAGCGTCTTTTGAAGAGCATGCGCCCGCACCACCAAAAATTGAAAAAGTAGTTCGCGTATTCCACACGCCCTGCAATTCGTCCACAGCACCTCCTACATCGGGGTCGTAAACACGGATATAGACAGGAGTTTGATAGCTTTCGGGAATCGAAAAGAATATAATCTGTATAAAATCATCGTCGCCCCACGCCTTATCGGCTTCTTTGCCAAAAGTTATCAACGCCGTAATATTTTCGTCAACAGCAGGCACAGGCTGAGCCGAAACAGTGGTAGTCGCCGCAAGGCAACCAAACAGAAACAGGTAAAACAGCAGTTTTTTCATTTAAGTTATTTTAGAAATTTTGCCGACGCAATCAAAAAGGGTGCCACCTTGGTTTATTCAATATAAATCAAACTGTACAAGTGCCATCTTATTTTATGCCAAACAGCCGACAAAGATAATTTATGTAAAATGAAAAAACAAACTGTAAGTGAAAGAATTTATTATCTGATGTAATAATATTCTGGATAAAGCCTTTCGTTATACATTCTCTCAACCGTCGATTAAAGCCGACGGCACTGAAGCATTCCACAAAAGATTGTTGAAAAATAACTGTTGCTAAGATTTGCCAACACTTATTTTTCATTACTTTGCGGCGTAAAAAAATAGGTGTTTACTATTTTAGTGGGACTTCTATAAATTGGATTTTTCGAGGCTTGCGACTAAAATAAAAGTGGAGTTTATTAAAGTAAATGAGCATTTTGGCGAAGGTGCGTAACAATGAAAAAGCAGTTTTAGAAATATCTTTAATCCAACTACTCGCAGCCTTTTTGATAAAGCATTGCAACGTTATGTTTTATATATTTAAACCTTATTCCAATGAATTGGGAAAATGAAATTGATGAATTTAAAGATTATTTGAAATTAGAAAAAGGTTTGTCGGGAAACTCTGTACAGGCTTATGTAAACGATTTGTATAAATTGATGCAATTTTTCAATGAAAATAATTACAACATCCCTCCCCAAGATGTTAAATTGCTTCATTTAAAAAAAATGATAGAATGGGTGAACGAAAAAGGTGTCAGTCCACGAACACAAGCAAGGATTATTAGTGGAATTAAAGCGTTTTACAAATTTTTGTTAATCGAAGAGAAGATAGACAATGACCCGACCATGCTATTGGATACGCCTAAAATAGGCAGAAAACTGCCAGAAGTTCTTTCCATAGAAGAGGTTGATGCTATTATTAATGGAATTGACCTGCAAAAACCCGAAAGTCAGCGCAACAAAGCTATTTTGGAAACATTGTACAGTTGCGGATTGAGAGTTTCCGAACTCGTTAACCTTAAAATATCCAACCTGTTTTTTGAATCGGGTTTTATTAAAATTGAAGGGAAAGGGAGCAAGGAAAGAATAGTACCCATCAGCAATAAAGCTGTTGAAGAAATCAAACTCTATTTGAGTGAATACCGCGAAACATTAAAAATTCACCGATCCGATGAAGATATTTTATTTTTAAACAGGCGTGGAAACCGGCTTTCGCGCGTCATGATATTTATTATCATCCAAACAATTACTATGGAAATAGGTTTCCCTAAAAAAATAAGTCCGCATACTTTTCGACACTCGTTTGCAACACATTTGGTTGATGGAGGCGCCAATTTACGGGCTGTACAGGAGATGCTTGGACATGAGTCGATTATGACTACCGAAATTTATTCGCATCTCGACAAGGAATACCTGAAAAATACAATTCTTCAGTTTCATCCGCGCTCGTAAAGGGAACCTCTAAAAACTCCAATTTCTTCGTTATGCTTCGGACGATAAAATGCTTATTTACGTTCATGTAAACTGCGCTTTTATCGCCTCGCAAGCCTCGAACTTTGAGTTTTTAGAGGTTCCCAGAAGTGGATGAAATTTTGTTCTCCATACATTTTTAATCCTTTACAAGGTTTTTCAATCCTTCTTTAAGAGTTGGGTACATAAATTCGAAACCGTCGGCTAAGAGGCGTTGCGGTAAAACAAATTGTCCCGATTTTACAACGGCGGCTGCTTCGCTCAGAAACAGGCGTAAAACAGGCGAGCCAATTCTGAAAACAGCCATTCGTTTAAGTGTTTTCAGCAGGATAGCCGACAATTCGGCATTGGTTACTATTTGCGGCGCAACAAGGTTGTAAATTCCCGTCATATTTGGATTGTTGATGCAACTCATTACCACATTTAACATGTCGTCGATGTGAATAAAAGGTACGGGCTGTTTTCCTTTTCCTGTTTTCAGGCTGAATCCCCATTTACAAAGGCGAACAGCTTTGGGAAATAAACCTTCGTTTCGCGAAAGGATATATCCCGAACGCAATATGCAAAAGCGAATTTCAGGTTTTATTCTGAAAATCTCGTGCTCCCACAAGCGGCACATATCGCCAAGAAAATCGGTAGCAAAATTTTGCGAAAATTCGTCGTGTACCTCTATTTCATCGTAAATATTGGTCATCGTAAACGTGATAAAGAGCGACGGAGGTTGTTTCATGCCATTTACAGCCCTCACAATAAGGCGTGTATTTTCAATCCGGCTGTTGTAAATCCGCTCTTTTTGGCGATAGTTCCATCGTCGCAGCATTTTGTCGCCACAAAGATTGATAACCGCATCGGCATCGCAAAAAAACTGTTGCAAATGCGCAACGCCAAGCATCATATCCTTTTGCTCAACACACACAACTTCGCAACCTTCGTACTGCAACCGATTTACAAGCGTATTGCCGACTCCTGCCATCGTTTCACAAACAGCTATTTTCATTATTATCTGTAACTAAAAAACATAACATCTCATAAAAACCGGAGCAAAAGTATTGTTTAGTTTCGATTTATCATAGCTTGCAAACAAAATTCAGCAGTTTTTATTTTTCTGAAAGATTCAGTGTAATTTTGCGTAAGCATTTAACAATAATTTTGTTTGAATACGAAAATTGCTGTTCAAAATAAGTATAACTGTCGCCAAAGAAATAAAAGGGACTAAAATAAAAAACATGTTATTTTTCAAATACCAATCATTAATCATTGTTTACCATTATTTTTGTTCTCATCTTTGGATTTTTATATATGAGATTATTTTTGAATAATTAATTCACATTTAAGCAATATATTATGACACATTCCAAGCCTCTTTTTGCCGACGAGGAACTGCGATTTTTGAATCTGCTGTCGCAAAAGTTCCCGACTGCACAAGCTGCCAGCACCGAAATCGTCAATTTGGAAGCCATTATGAAGTTGCCGAAAGGAACCGAACACTTTTTGACTGATATTCATGGTGAATACGAAACATTCAACCATATTTTACGAAACGCATCAGGAGTTGTTCGTCGAAATATTGACGAAATTTTTGGGAAAAGCATCACGTCGAGTGAAAAAAAACAGTTAGCTACACTGATTTACTATCCCGAAGAAAAACTGGATTTGTTGCGCAAAAATGAAGTGATTACCGACGAATGGTATTATGTAATGCTTTACAGGCTTGTTCAGGTTGCCCGCGAAGCATCGCAGAAATATACCCGCTCAAAGGTGCGCAAAGCGATGCCAAAGGATTTTGCCTACATCATCGACGAGCTGATTAACGAAACCAACAGTCGCAAAAAAGATTACATTGACGGTATTATTCAGTCGATTATCAACATTCACCGCGCAACTCACTTTATTGTAGCCATCAGCGGTTTTATACAGCGACTACTGATTGACCGTCTGCATATTATCGGCGACATTTTTGACCGCGGACCCGATGCCTCCAAAGTAATGCAAACCATTTCGGACTATCATTCATTTGATATTCAATGGGGAAATCACGACATCATTTGGATTGGTGCAGCCAGTGGAATTGATGCTCACATTGCCGAAGTGATACGTTTTTCGGCGCGATACGAAAACATTGATACGCTCGAAGATGCTTACGGCATTAATCTCTTTCCGCTGCTCACGTTTGCCATAACGCATTATAATGACGACCCCTGCGAATGTTTCATTCCCAAATCGGGTAACACGCAAAAGGGACGCGACACAAGCACGCGCATTACAACCATGATGCACAAGGCAATCAGCGTAATAGGCTGGAAGTTGGAGGGACAGGTGATTAAACGTAATCCCAAGTTTAACCTCGAACATCGCTTGCTTCTCGATAAAATTAATTACGAAAAAGGCGTATTAGTGGTTAATGGCAAAGAATATCCTATAAAAGACACGCATTTTCCCACCGTTAATCCCAAAGACCCGTACAAACTCACACCCGAAGAAGCCGAAGTGATGGACCGCCTGCGTTTTAACTTCCTGAACTCCGAAAAACTGCAACGTCACATCAACGTACTTATCGGAAAAGGAAGCATGTACCTGAAATACAACAGTAATCTATTGTTTCACGGATGTATTCCGATGACGGCGGAAACCGAGTTCGAAAAATTCGATTTCAATGGCGAACTTGTCAGTGGAAAGGAACTTTGCGACAAGTTCGACCGCGCCGTACGCCGTTGCCGCGTAAACCGTACCAACCTGAATGCCCCGCAGCAGGACTTCGATTATTGCTGGTACCTGTGGTGCGGGCCGTGTTCGCCGCTCTTTGGCAAAAAGAAAATGGCAACTTTCGAGCGTTACCTTACTGATGCCACCGAATTGCACAAAGAAGACCAGAACGCCTATTTCAAACATCGCGACAGCGAGAAAGCCTGCAATTTTATTCTGGAAGAGTTTGGGCTTGATTCCGAAAAGTCGCATATCGTAAACGGACACATGCCCGTGAAGGTAATCAAAGGCGAAAAACCCGTTAAAGCAAACGGCAAGTTGTTTGTTATTGACGGTGGAATGTCGAAACCTTACCGGAAGGAAACGGGAATATCGGGTTATACATTAATATTCAATTCAACGAGCCTTATTTTGGTCGAACATCAGCCTTTCGGTTCAAAAACAGCTGCCATTACCGAAGAGATTGACATTATTTCATCGCGGCAAACCACCACGCTTTCCACCAAACCCATCTGCGTAGGCGATACCGACATCGGAATTGATTTGCGAAAGCAGATAGACGATTTAAAGAATCTTTTGCTCGCCTATCAGGTAGGGGTGATTAAAGAGGGGAATTGAGTTTGATAATACTTCAATAATTTGACGGAAGAGAATATGACAGATTTTTTGCGATAAATTCACGCAAATACCTGTCATATTTTTTTTAAAACCGTTAATGATTTTTCGGATTCAAATCTAATGGTTGGTTAAAGCCAGCGGCAATTCCGTTGCAGGCAATGGAAAAATGGCGTGGCAAGCATCCATATTTCGCTCCTGTCTGTATGCATAACTGTTGTAAAATTTCGAGTGTTTCCCCAGTTTAAATACCCCGAAAATTTCGGAAGTCCGGAAATTTGATGTACTTTTGCGCCCGTTTTTGCAGGGTGATGTGCTTTGCGCAATATAAAATGACTCATCTAAATAAATAAAAAAATGGCATTGAAGTGTGGTATTGTTGGACTTCCCAACGTAGGGAAATCAACTCTTTTTAATTGTTTATCGAATGCAAAGGCGCAATCGGCAAATTTTCCGTTTTGCACCATCGAACCCAACGTGGGCGTTATCACTGTTCCCGACGAGCGGCTGGTTGAACTCGAACGCATTGTTAATCCGCAAAGAGTAGTTCCCACGATGGTGGAAATTGTTGATATTGCAGGGTTGGTAAAAGGCGCCAGCAAAGGCGAAGGGCTCGGAAACAAGTTTCTTGCCAATATCCGCGAAACCGATGCCATTATTCACGTTCTTCGCTGTTTCGAAGACGAAAATATTACGCATGTCGATGGTTCGGTAAATCCCGTTCGCGACAAGGAAGTGATTGACATAGAGCTTCAGCTGAAAGATTTGGAAACCGTTGAAAACCGTCTTCCAAAAGTAGAGAAAATGGCAAAAACGGCAAAAGACCCCGAATCGAAACGTATGTACGATGTTTTGGTGCGATACCGTGAAGCGCTTCTGCAAGGGCGTTCGGTACGTACGGTTGAGCTTTCGGAACCTGAACGCAAGGCGGCTCGCGAACTTTTTCTCCTTACCGACAAGCCTGTTATGTACGTTTGCAATGTCGATGAAAACTCGGTGGTAAATGGCAATCATCACGTTGAAGCTGTACGCGAAGCCGTGAAGGACGAAAATGCCGAAGTGCTTGTAATTGCAGCTCAAACCGAAGCCGAAATTACCGAACTCGAAACTTACGAGGAACGTCAAATGTTTCTCGAAGACATTGGTTTGAAAGAGTCGGGTGTTGCCAAACTGATAAAGTCGGCATACAAGCTGCTCAATCTGCAAACTTTCCTCACCGCCGGCGAAAAAGAGGTGCGTGCGTGGACTTTCACCAAAGGCGCCTTAGCTCCACAGGCAGCAGGAGTTATTCACTCCGACTTCGAGAAGGGTTTTATTCGCGCCGAAGTAATCAAATACAGTGATTTTATTCATTACCGCTCCGAGCAGGCTTGTAAAGAAGCCGGCAAAATGAATCTGGAAGGTAAAGAGTACGCCGTGCAGGACGGCGATATTATGCACTTCCGCTTTAATGTTTGATTTACAGATTTTTTTCAAATGAAAGGTGCCGTATTTTCTCATTATGCGGGAATGAACCTGTGTATATTACCCATAGAGTCAAAATTCTTGCAGAATTACAATCCTCATAACTATCGTCGCGAGTACGGACATATTTCTAATTAGAAATCGCTCCTCCCCCTAATTTACCAAATAATTCCCAAAACTTGTTGACAAAATTGCCTCGTGGAATATCTCCGACGTGCCGGCTGTGCGGTAGCCTGCGCGATAGCCGATGCTGAACGGCAAAATAAAGCGCATCAGATGAACATCAACATTCACTTCGCTGCCAAATGAGGCAAACGTATTGCCGAAATGTTGCTTTTTGCCGGTTTGCGAGTTGGTAAGCGTGTAGCGGGCATCGGCAAAATCGCAAAAAAGATTCATCCGTATCCGTTTAATGTAGGCAAATCGCCCAAGTGAAAAATCGGGATTGAAAAGCGGCATGGCGTAATTTGTTTTGAGCATGTAAAGTCTGTCGCCGTAGAGGTTTGTGCAGCCTCGCGGATAACCTGTTGCGTTTGTAAAACGGCGATAACTGTCAAATTCGCCTGCTGAACCCAGCTTTTCGCCATCGGCAATAAACTGAAAAGCATTGTCTATCGAAATGGCATGGTATCGTAATATGCCCGGCAAAAACAGGCGGGTATAAACTCCGGCAATAGAGCCCGCATCCATGTTACCCCAAGGCGTATGCCCGTAAATAAGTTGAATGGTTTGCCCCATTCGCGTACCAGCATCGCGCGACGTGCCGCGACGAAGGTTGTAAAAATAAATGGAATAATCCATGCCGAAAAAATTAACGGCATCGGTCGAAATATTCTCCCTTGCACCTGTTGGCTGTATGCCGGCATTGCTTGTTGCCGTGTAATACTCCTTTTGGACGGTGTAGCCCGATTGATATTCGAAGTTCAAGCGCGTTTGCAGCGTAAGTTTTCGCTGAAAGTTACCCGACGAGAAGTCGAACGGCAGATTGACGCCCGGTTTTACACGGTAATAGCGTATTTTTTGGTTGGCAAACAGTGTAAAAGTGTCGGTTTCGTTGCGATACAAGCCCGACAAACTGTAATTATCGTCGCCATAACTGAAATTTACGCCGATAACCGGATAAAATCCATAGTACGAGTAGTCAATAACCGCTTTTTGATGCCGCTGCGAAGGGTCGAGGTTGAGCCCCGTCGTAAAAATACTTGTGCCAAGCAGGTTTTGCGACATCAGCGACACGCCATACGAAACCTGTTTATTGTTAATGTTAGCGTATGCTGGCATCCAGCTGTGAATGTTTACGAGATTCAGCTTGCTGTATTTTTCAACCTTGTACTGTTTCGGCATAACGGTGTCAGTCGGGTAAGGCTGCTCCTGTTTTGCGATGTCGGCGGCAAGCAGTTCTATGAACGAACTGCCATGTTCTGTTCCGTTGGGGCGGATGCCTGTTTCGACGTAGCGTACAGGCTGGTAGCCTCTGTCGGTATAATCGCTGTAGAACAACATTTTTGCGCTTGGCGCGATGGTTGGAAAATCGGCTCCGTAGCGCGACGAGGTGAGGCGTCGGTTTTCGCCGGTAGCGATATCAAGGCAAAAGATTTCGCGGCTTACGTTTCCGTTTGCCGCATACCACACATGGTTGCCAAGCTGTACGGGGTGGCACTTTTCGTCAAAAGCGTAAGGCGACACTTGCGTCCACGCTTCGGTTTCGGTATTTAAGGTGTAGAGCGCCTTTCCTTCATGGTTAAGCAACAAGGCAATAAGGTTTTCGCCCTGCACGTTCCACGAGGGCGTGAGTACAAATTGGTTGTCGGGCGCGGGAATGCGTTGAACCGTGTTTCCCGTAAGGGCGTCGATAATGGTTACGAAAAAGCGGTAGTCGGTGGTTGCTTCAACGGCGGCAATCAGTGGCAGGCGCGGGTGAACGGCTGGGGCAAAGAGGCGCATTTTTTTGCCGAGCGTTTTCAGTTTGTCTGTGGTGCGGTTGTAAATGCGAACGACGGAGAAAGATTCGTTCTCCCAACGGAAATCGTATTGGAGTTCAGCCCATACCACCATGTCGGCGTTTGCCGAAATGGGGTCTTCCTCGCGAAGACCTGTGTAGGCGAGTGTTTTTACGTCGCTGGTGTTTTGATTTATCTCAACTATCTGCGAGCGAATGCCCTGCCCCGTTAATTCGGCAACAACAATTGAGTCGTTGATTGCTTTTATGTAGCGGTACGTTTTGTACTCCTTGTCAGGAAGCGTAACAGGCTCGAAACCGGTAAGAATTTGGCTGTTTACTTCGTTGCTCCACGATTGGCGCAGGCGGGCGAACATGGTTTCGTAAAGTTGCTTGCTGCGCATTGTTGTGCTGCGTTTCAAGGAACGGTTCATCTGCGAAAGCAGATTGCGTCGCCCGGTTTCATCCACTGCTTTTTCCCACAATTCGGCTCCGTATTCGCGGCGAGCCATTGCAACAAGCGGATAACCCATTTTGTAATAGTTGGGAACTTTTTCGCGATACGAGCCCATGTAGGCTTTGTCGAACGAAAACACGCCGCGCTCAACAAGCTGCGCTTTCAGTTCCATGTTAAAATCGAACGAACGTCCGCGTCCGCTTGGCGTAAGGGTAGTTTCGGTTGCTACGGCGTCGCCTTCGAGAAACCACATTGGCAGACTGTAGCCAAGTACTCCGCCAACGGCGTGCTGCCCCGTGATGAATGTGAAAACTTTAGTGATACCTTTGTTCAACTTAGATGCTTGCACTGCGTGGCGATACTCGTGAATAGCGAGTTCGTCGAGCCAGTCGGTCGAAAGTATGTTTTGGTGCGGAACGGCAAAAAATTCCATTCGTTTTGGCGCCCACGACAACATGCCGTTTGAGTAGCTCATATTGTTGTGTACGAGCAAATCCATTCGCTTGGGGCGATGTTTCATTACGCCCTGCACCAGCGGCGCAATGCTGTCGATTACTGCTGCAAGCCGCAACGCTTGAGGCTCAAAGTTTTTCTCGAAAACCAGCCGGACGTATGGTGTTTTTATCTGCCTCCATTGCAGCCGCGCAGGGTCGGAGCCCGTGCGGTAATACTGACCGAAAAGCGCTGTATTCAGCATCAAAAAAAGAAGGAGTACAATTGTTTTTTTCATGATATTACAATGTAAAACGAGTTCAAAAGTATTATTAAATTCGCTCATCACAAAAAAAACTGTATGGAACAGCAATTTATTCGGAAAATGAATTAAGAAGCTGTTTTGAATAAAAAGGTGCTTTTGAAGTAGCCATACTTCGCAACTAAGCTGGGCAGAAGCAAAAAGCCGAACAGAAAGCGTAGCTGGCTCAAGACGAATGCAACGGGCAATTTATAGTTATCGGACATAAACAACAGCGTTATACGTATTCAAAAATCTGTATTTCACAAAAAAGATTCATCCATATACGTTTATAGCAATTTTATTTATACTCAAACAAAAGTGGTTTGCAAATAACAGAGGATTTCAGTTTTAACTGTTCAGTTTTATTTATTAACAAGGGGATTAATCCTTGCTGCTTTTATTCGCAAATCAATTCTGTTTGAGTATATATCCTCTTTTACTTCCACTCCAACCCGTTCAACACAACGTTTTTTTTCAGCAAGGGGACATACCCTCTTGTCTGCTGGCAGATGTTTTTCTTCCGAATACGTTTAATAAGTAAAATTGCTATAATCCATCAAACAAGGGGATTAATCCCCTTGCCGAAAAGCCATAAGCAACGCAAAAACGTCGTGAAGCAACACAAAAACGTCGTGAAGCAATGCAAAGACGTCGTGAAGCAATGCAAAAACGTCGTGAAGCAATGCAAAGACGTCGTGAAGCAATGCAAAGACGTCGTGAAGCAATGCAAAGACGTCGTGAAGCAATGCAAAGACGTCGTGAAGCAATGCAAAGACGTCGTGAAGCAACACAAAAACGTAGTGAAACAACACAAAGACGTAGTGAAGCAACACAAAAACGTAGTGAAGCAATGCAAAAACGTAGTGAAGCAACACAAAAACGTAGTGAAGCAATGCAAAAACGTAGTGAAGCAACGTAATCTATCGAAATGACATAAATCTCCTTTACTGTCAAAACTACTAAACTGCATAGCCTGACAAGAGTGATTTATCCTTTTGTCGGGCTATTAAAGTAATTGATGCAAAATTGCATTTACGCCGCAATTACTTGTGCTAAATATTACTCAACTTTCGTATCAATAGCCATCCCGATTTAAGAGATTATTTTTTTGATACTTTCAACATATTTTTATATCTTTGCGGCGCAAAAATGGTTTCACGAATTAAATCTTATTTAGCAGTAATATTAATTTTTATTGACATGAAAAAAATTGTTTTTTGTAGTATGTTTTGTTTGATTGCTTTTACGCAATGTAAAAAAGAAGAATTAATTGACGGTGTTGATGAAACATTATCAATTTGAAACATTATCAATTGTTAACACTGCAGCCGAAAAGAGGCTGGTAGTGGGCGAAAAGCTCGAAAATCCCTATTCTGTGGCGAACATGCAGAAAGCGCTGGCAACATTGCAGGAAGACGGAATGATGAAAAGTAGCGCAGTAATTGAGCCGACACATTTATATGTGCGTTTTTTACCACAAAACGAAGAAGAGCTTGATTTGATAAAGAAAGACACCACCCTTGCTTTATTTACCTATCCGTTAGACCATAAAGTGGAGGGAGAGGGGAATTATTACCACGACCCTGAGTTGAAAGGGAAACCGTACACATATCTGTACACCGTAGTTCCTGTTGGTTACACGTCGCCTGTAAGCGGTTATAAGGTACTGGACGAGGTTGTACATTATTTTGAGGATGAAGAGCCTGAACGCGAAAGCGGCTTGCATTCAAAAGCAGCAAGCAGCGATGCTTCATCCGATTGGGAAACAATCTTGTGCAAATCAATGCAGATTACCGGCAATGCTATGTATGAAGAAAGTGAAGATAACAGGTTGAAAGGGTTGTTCGATTTTTTAAAACCGAAACGCTACCGAGCAAGAGCCAAAGTTATGGCATGGGACGACAAAAAACAGGATTACGTTCCCGTTGACAAAGCTTACGTAAGGGCGCAGAATTTCACCCATATCACAAAGGGTTACACCGATGCCAGCGGCTCAACAGGCGATAAGCTGGGATTGTACATCTATGCCGCCAAATACAGCATTATATGGGAAACAGGCGAATATGACATCCGCGAAGGCGCCTTTAATCAGGCCGAAACCAACGGAAATGAGGTAAAGGGGGAATATACTTTCTGGATAGATGGTGGCAAGCCGTGGAGCCTCGCTTTTGCATCTATTCACCGTGCTTGTTGGTATATGAATACGGGTTACATATTCGGTATTAACCGACCTTTTATCTATTCCCCAGTTGGGGGCAAAACAAAATTACGCTATTTGCACGAAAAAGGCAAGTCGATGTTCAACTGGAACAGTGCAGGTGTATTTGCCAATATTGATATACGCGGATTAAATAAGTCTGGTGGAAGGAGGCTAACACACGACCTTATTGAAACAACAATTCATGAATTGGCACATGTAGGACACTGCCGAGATATGATTGGAATACAGTATATACAGGTATCCAATATTCTTACCGAAAGTTGGGCTGTAGCTGTACAGTATTATCTAACCCAATATTATTATGGTGATAACATAACCTATGACAATTATCCCGGAGGTATTATTCCGAATGATTATCAAAACTGGCCGGAAGTTAATCCTGCCGAGCCTTATTATACATGCCTGTTTATCGATTTGATTGACAATTTTAATCAAAGAAAACGTTATGGACCTTTGAGCTCAAATATGAGGTATTATGCCGATGACGACGTTACCGGTTATTCGTTGCAAACATTAAACGGGATTTTGCTTGAGTCATACGGTTTGGCAAGTTTAAGCGGAAAATTGAAAAACAGGAGACCGGCAGGAGTAACCGACGACCAAATAGACAGACTTATTGAGTCAATCGCATTATACAATTGATATGAAAAATAGAATAAAAATATTACACATCCCATTCTTAGTTGTTGCTATGGTATTCTCTAATTCTTGTAATGATGGGGGACCTGTTTATCTTGTCGATCATATCATTGTAAATAACAGTAATTATGCTTTAGACTTACTGGAGTATGGCAATGGAGAAATGGTAACCATAGGCTGTGGAGAAGAATATACAGATACTACATTTGCTGACTATGGGGGTGATTGGATAGAACCTTTTGGTTATGTAAAAGATTCAGTTGAAATAAGGTTTCACGATGGCAAACGAATAATTTACGAGCATCGTTTTACCGGTACTAAAAACATTTATAACTCCAATTATCATCAGCTAACTGAGATAAATACAGTGGATAAAAAGGAGCGTTATTGGCAGTATAGATTTTATATTACGCCTGAAGATTATTTGTTAGCAGAATAATGAATAAGAAACGAAAGTTGAGTGGGAGTTTAAAACTTCCGCTCAACTTTCGTTTCTATTATGAAATCACATCAAACTGTTTTTTCTCTATCCTGTTTTGCTACACAGCAATCCCTTTCCTTTTAGTCTTCGCAACCTATTCCTTTTGCCCGACATCTTTTCGTTCCCGTTTCTCCCCAAATCTGTCTTCCGCTATTTTGCGTATTTCGGGAGTGCGGAACTGTTCGGGGATAAAATTCGGTACACGTTTGTCGGCAGAGTGATATCCGGCGGTAATTTGTTACAGCCTGAAGACTTCCGGACGTATTCCGTACTTTAATGCTATTGCCGTTACCGGCAGACTGATTGTAAAACAAATTTTCACTGTATCCTCCATTCAGTTTCAGCGTACACGGAATGGCTCAGCCCTTTGCCTGCATGATGGCGGAGATACGTGTTTTCAATCGGGACTGACGGTATGCGACAGCTTTCGGTTAACAGTCCGCTGCTGATATGATTCACTGTGGCGCTGTTGCGGCTGTATCCGCTAACCAGAAAAAGCATGGTACTGTAATACATGTTGAAAAGCCGGTACGACAGGTTTAAAAATTCACCATCTATCCATCCCCATTCTCAAAATAAAATAAGGCTACCCGCGTGCAGGTAGCCTTATTGGCATCATAAAACAAAGGTTTTCAGAATATCTAAAAAGACCTTATTAGTGTGCTTTTTCAAATTCCTTCATTGCATCTACCAGCGCTTTTACGCTTTCTTCGGGCAGGGCATTGTAGGTCGAAGCACGGAAGCCACCTACCGAGCGGTGTCCTTTTAAGCCAACCATGCCTTTTGCTGAAGCAAAGTCGCTGAACTCTTTTTCCAGCTCTTTGTACTCGTCGTTCATCACAAAGCAGATGTTCATCAATGAGCGATCTTCGGTGTTTTTAACCGTTCCTTTGAATAATTTGTTGCGGTCGATTTCGGAGTACAGCATATCGGCTTTGCGAATGTTGCGTTTTTCCATTTCTACAACGCCACCCTGATTCTTGAGCCAAATCAGCGTTTGAAGTGCGGCGAAAACAGGCACAACGGGAGGCGTATTGAACATCGAACCTTCGGCAATGTGCGTACGGTAATCGAGCATGGTAGGAATTGCTCTGTTCACTTTGCCCAAAATGTCGGTTTTTACTACAACGAAAGTTACACCTGCTGGCGCCAGATTCTTTTGTGCACCACCATAAATCAAAGCGTACTTTGAAATATCAACGGGACGCGAAAAGATATCGGACGACATGTCGGCTACCAAAGGCACATTACAGTCCAAGTCCTTACGGATTTCGGTTCCAAAGATGGTGTTGTTGGTGGTGATGTGGAAATAATCAACATCGGCAGGAACTGTGTAGTTTTTGGGAATGTAGCAGAAGTTTTCGTCTTTTGATGAGGCTACTTCTACGGTTTCGCCAAACAGTTTTGCTTCTTTGAGCGCTTTTGAAGCCCATGTTCCTGTGTTCAAATAGGCTGCCTTTTTGTTCATGATGTTGTAAGGCACCATGCAAAATTGCAGGCTTGCACCGCCGCCAAGGAAAATTACTTCGTAGCCTGCGGGGATGTCGAGCAATTCTTTAAACATGCTCGCTGCCTGCGAAATTACGGCTTCAAAGTCTTTTCCGCGGTGCGAAACTTCCATCAGCGAAAGTCCGCTTCCTGCAAAATTCAACACCGCATCGGCGGTATTTTTGATAGTAAATTCGGGTAATACAGATGGACCCGCTGAAAAATTGTGTTTTTTCATTTCTACTGTGTATTAATTATTACTACTCTAATTATATAAAAGGTGTTTTTACAATTTTGGCTTTCAAGTCGCGATTGCGAACGCGGATAGCAATGTTGTCGTCTTTCTTTTTCAGGAAATCGGAGCAGATATATCCCATTCCGATGCCCTGTTTCAGCACGGGCGACATAGTACCTGATGTAACGCGACCAATAACGTTTCCTTCGCTGTCCACAATTTCGTAATCGTGGCGGGGAATACCCTTTTCTTCCATCACAAAACTTTTGAGGCGACGCTTTACGCCGTCGTTCTTTTGCTCCAGCATTAAATCGCGGTCGATAAAATTTTTTCCGTCGGCGAATTTGGTTATCCAGCCCAAACCAGCTTCGATGGGCGATGTGGTGTCGTCAATATCGTTTCCGTAAAGGCAGAATCCCATTTCGAGGCGGAGCGTGTCACGTGCGCCCAGTCCGACAGGAACAAGTCCTTCGTTTTCGCCCGCTTTCATAATTTCGTTCCAAAGCGTTACTACGTCGTTGTTGTACATGTAGAGTTCAAAACCGCCTGCGCCTGTGTAGCCCGTATTCGAGATAATTACGTTGTTTACTCCTGCAAATTGCCCTGTTACAAAGGTGTAGTATGGAATTGCTGAAAGGTCAACCGTTGTGAGCTTTTGCAGAATTGCGGTTGCTTTTGGTCCCTGAATTGCCAGCTGCGAAATACGGTCGCTTGCATTTTCAAGAATGGCGCCTTCGGCGTTGTTCGTCATGCACCAGTTCCAGTCTTTGTCGATATTGCCAGCATTTACCACAAGTAAATACTTTTCGTCGTCGTAGCGATAAACCAGCAAGTCGTCAACAATACCGCCCTTTCCGTTTGGGAAACAGGTATATTGAATTTTGCCCGTTGTAAGCGTCGAAACATCGTTGGATGTTACTTTCTGGAGGAATTTCAACGCATTGGGACCTTTAACCCAAAACTCGCCCATGTGCGAAACATCGAACATGCCCGCCGCGTTGCGAACGGCAAGATGTTCGGCAGTGATGCCCGCATATTCAACAGGCATATCGAATCCTGCAAAGGGAACCATCTTGGCTCCCAATGAGCGGTGCGTATCGTTTAAAACAGTTTTCTTCATTATGAATCAATAATATCAATAGTTATTTTACAAAAAATGTCGGCTCAACACCCCACAAATGTATTTCGGTTTTGGGTAGTGAAAAATGACAAATATTCTGTTTGGGAAAAATATCGACTGAATTATAAAAATTTGATAGCGCTACAATAAGGCATGCTGCAATAAAATATTGATATTAAGCATAATAAATATGTGTTTTGGTATTATGCAAATAAAAATAAATCTTTATTGTTTCGGTTGTTATACTCAACAGGAAATAAATTGCCAATAACAGAGGTTTTATATCCGGTTCAACTGTCGTCCTGCACCGACAATGGGGCATGTCCCATTGCTGCTATTCGCAAATCAATTTTATTTGAGTATAAAGTGCAAAGATAAAGAACTACGATAATAACCTGAGTTTTGGATAAAGCCAGCATAATAACCGACACAACTGTTTTTCATTATTTACCCACTAAAATATTTTTATAAGTTACAGTATCTATCCAAAAACAAATCATCAAACAGAATAAACAAGTTTTGTAGCTCGTTAAAAACATGATAAGTACGGCAAATCTACTCAAAACTTGAATCTCCGATGAAATTCATTTTTTTTAGTTTATTGTGATATTGCTGAGGTTTTATACTGATAAATATCTCAGATACTAAACTATTGTTGTCCAATAAAAAAATGTGGACTACAAATTAGTTCGCAAAAGTTGTAACTTTGTATTTGCAAAATCAAATTTACAATGGGCAAACATCCAATATAAAATTGGAAGATTCAATGGAAGAGGTTGAATGTGTATAAAAACAGTTCAGAGTTAAAGGTCGAATTTACAAACCTTTAACTCTGAACCTTAAGCCTTGAACTTGTTCCTCTAATTCACCTGCTCTCCCTGCGTCCTGTTTCTAACCGTTTTTGCTGCCGACTGGTATCGTGTTTCGCACAGAATTTCGGCAATATCGCTTACTTTTTTGCGACTGTGGCGCTGGATATTCTTTTTGCACATTGGACACGAGGTTACTATTACGTCGGGATTGTTTTCCTGAAGAACACTGACTGTATTTGCCGTTATATCCTGCCGTTGCGCTTCGGTAAGGAGAAGCGTTGACGCATTGTTGCCGCAGCAGAGCGATTTGTTGCGCTCGTGCGACAGGCGGTTGAGGTTTCCAACCAATTTCAGCAGTTCGCGTGGAGGCTCGTAACAGTTGCTGCCCCGTCCCAGTTCGCAGGGGTCGTGATAGGCAAACTGCATACTCCCTTTCTGACGGATAATTCGTCCCGCGTCCATCAGTTCCCACAAAAATTGCGTGTGGTGCTTTACTTCAATGTCGAGGTCGTAATCCGACTTAAATACTTTATAACAGATTGGACAGGTTGTTACAAGCGCTTTGCCGTTGCATCCGTTAATAAGTTCGCGGTTGCGTTCAATCATCAGTCGGGCGCTTTCGGCGGCGCCAGCCAGCATCATCGGACGCCCGCAGCAAATGCTTTCTTCTTCGTCAATGTGAATAAACGAAACGCTCGCTTCGGTAAAAAGTTTTTTTACGGCAAGTGTTGTTTTCGGGTTTAACCGTCCCATACAGCCTGTAAAAAGAACAACATCGGTGGTTTTACGCCCAAAACTTAAATTATCAGGGAGATAAGCGTGGTTAAATTCCGCTTGTTTGTGAATAACTTGTCGCGAGCCGATGCGCAGTTTTTCTATGTCGATATTAACAGGGCACACTTCCTTGCATAACCCGCAGTTGAGACACAGGTCTGCCATTGCATCAAAACCTTTGCCCGCACGTACATGACGGATAAAGTAGGGCGCCTGAAAAGCCGTTTCGGTTTTGTTAACGGCGGGACACACATCGAGGCAAACGCCACAACTTGGGCACGAGTGCACTTCAAAAGCCTGCAATCCCTTTCGGGGATGAAAACCTTTTTCGTGCGTTACTCCCCATTTTCGCAAAAAGATAAGTATCATTTCGGTAGGAATGTGCAAGTAGCGCGAAAACGGCAATACCACAAATAACACGCCCAAAGCGATGGAATACGCCCACCACAGTGGCAGCTCGAAACCTGCCGCCATCTCGCGCGAAAAGAGCGCATTGCCCAGCGAGGCTGTAAGAAATCCGCCGCCGCCATGTACGCCCGACGACGCCGATTCGGCAAACAGTCGGAAAGGGAATATGAACCACAGTGCCGTGAGCGCAATGCGGTTGCCCAATGTGTGGCGCGTGGTATTTGCCATGCCGAGCACACTTTTGCGTATCCGCTTCACGATTGCCAGCAGCAGTCCCGTCAGCACAAGCAGCAGGGCAAAATCCATAAAATGGTAAAATATTTTTCCGAGCAGAGTAACGTTCTCTTCCTGTTCAAAATAGCGCATAAAAATAGGTCCCCACAGCGTGCGGTAACGGCTTCCGTTAAAATACCACGATTCGATGTGTCCGCCCACAATAAGCAGAAACCATCCGAAAGCCAAACTCATGTGCATAAAGCCGAGCAGCGGTTTTTCGCCGTAAATGCGCAGATGAAGCAGCGATTCGTTCATAATTTCTTTCATTCCCGAAATGGTTTTGAACGAAACGATATGGCGGCGAATCCGTTTTCGGTTATCGGGCGACAGCCTGCACAGCCATCCGAAATACCTTATAACTAATATCAGCGCCATCACAGCAAAACCAAGCGTGAAAGGCAAAACAAAATGATGGTAATTTTCTCTCATGATATTTGTGTTCAATGTGGTTCTGTACGAAAATGTGTAGCTAAATTTGAGAAACCAAAAGTACGGCGGCTTTTTTTTCTGCAAAAGAGGGGTAATACTTAATTTTGGGGTGGTAAAAATACGCAGTATTTCTGCAACACCCCCCCCATATCTTCATAACCCTAAACAAACAGAACATTAAAATAATTATTATTTTGCAAGGATAATTTTGTTTAGTCAAATTTCTCACAAAATTCGTCGGTAATGGTAAAACTTTCAATAATTTTGTCGGGGGATTGGCATAACTGAAAATGTTAATTTATTTTGTTGATGATCAGCTATAAAAGCAATGATTTTTTTGATTATGCAACCTCTTTTTTGGGAGTTTAGTATCCAAAGTTCAGATTAAAATTATAATTATACACATCAATTTATGTCGAAGAAAAACAAAAACAATACGGGAGGCATTGTATTCAGTACAAATCCAGATTACAACTATAAGGATGCCTTACCTGAAACAGTTGTAACACTACCTGTCAGCAAGCAACAGTTGAAAGTTTGGCTCGACCGTAAACAGCGCAATGGAAAAACCGTTACACTAATCACCGGCTTTGTCGGCAATTTCGATGATTTAAAAGAACTCGAAAAAAAACTGAAAAATCTTTGCGGAAGCGGCGGTAGTTCAAAGGATGGAGAAATATTGATTCAGGGCGATTGGCGAGATAAAATCTTCGATTACCTGCAAAAAAACGGATACGGTGTGAAAAAGGCAGGAGGATGAAAATATTACATAAAAAAATTTGTTTCTAAATTTTTTCATGTAATTTTGTAGCCGTTTACGATATTACACAGTTTGGTAATTTACTTTTATTCGAATATGGTTTAGAGTTGATACTGTCCGAATCTATAAAAAAACAGTTTGAAAACCCTGTGAAATTGCGTTTACATGAAATATATTTTTACTTTCCTGTTTTTTGTTGTTGCGCTGACTGCCCGGGTTGAGTGTCAATCGCCGCCGTCCATATCGTTCGATTATGATGCCGACGGAAATATGACAGCCCAGTACGTTGTTGTAATTAAAAGCGCCGAATTTTACGACGATACTGTTGTGGACGATGAGGAGTTTTTTAAGGTAGAAGAGGGCGACCGCCAAATAGCCGTTTACCCCAATCCCACAAAAGGGCGCATTGTGGTTGGCATTACTCCCCTGCCTGCCAGCGGGCGCAGCTACATGCAGCTGCGCGATGTAGAGGGCAAACTGCTGCAAACCATCGAAATTATGTCGGAACAAACGCCCGTTGAAATTACAGGCGCTTCGGGTGTTTACCTGCTCCATATTTATGTGGGCAGCGATGTATCGAAATGGAAAATTGTTAAAGAGTAGTAACCCATGAAAAAAATTACAGCTCTCCTCACAACCCTGTCGCTGTTTACACTGCTGCACGCACAGCCACGGAACCTTACACTCTCGGCACCCGAAAGCGGAACAAAAGTGCACACAGCCCGCGACGGCATTACTTTTCTTCCGGGCTACAGCTATCAGGCTACGGGCAACAACACTATGCTGGCAACCGTTAACGAGCAGCTTGTGGTGCCAGTGGAGTATCAGTCGCAGCAGCCCTCATCCACGCGCCAGCTGAATACCTCCTATGCTGTGGGCGCAACTGCCGGAACCGCCGATGTTACCCCTGCGGGTGCCGCCGTTTACCAGATACCGGTTGCAATACCCCCCGGAACAGCAGGTGTACAGCCCAGCCTCTCCATTGTGTACAACAGCCAAACGGGTAACGGACTGCTGGGCTACGGGTGGAACCTTGCCGCCATTTCGTGCATTGCCCGCTGCGGAAAAACCTTTTACCACGATGGTAAAACGGATGCTGTGCGGCTTGACAACACCGACAACCTGATGCTCGACGGACAGCGGCTGATGCTGGTGGCAGGCACCCATTTTACAGGCGGAGCCGAGTATCGTACCGAAATAGAAACATTCAACGTAATTAAGTACAAAACCATTGGTTCCAGCCTCTGCTTTGAGGTTAAAAACAGGGATGGGTGGACGCTGGAATACGGCACAACCACCGATTCGTACATCGAAACACCCGGCTCGTCAACCGCCCTCTGCTGGCTGCTGGCGCGGGTAACCGACCCGTCGGGAAACTACATGACCTACTCGTACACCGAAGACGGCGCCACAGGGGAGTTCCGGCTGAAGCGGATAGACTATACCGGTAACACCGGCCTGCCACCCTACAACACGGTAGAGTTTTTCTACGAAACCCGCTCCGACCGGCAAACAGCCTACATGGCCGGAAAAGCGCTGAAACAAACCGTGCTGTTGAAGCGACTGCGGGCATCGTCGGCAAGCACCACTTTCAGGGAATACCGTTTTAACTACTATTTCGACGGAATGTACTCCAAACTGACCGAAGTGGAAGAATACGGGCAGGGAGGTGTAAGATACAACTCAACCGTTATATCGCCCGGCAACCAAACGTTTACAGGGGAAAACCTTCCAATATTTTTGACATCCCCCAAAAGTACCGAAGCGGCAAGCATCTATTCCGATTTCAATGCCGATGGCACTACAGATTTTATTACTTATCCCATAAAAGGTTCCTATACAGGTTCGGATAAGGCAACGCTGTACATTGCATACGACTATTACGACCCCTCTTTTTCAAAAACCAGCGCTGCTGTTCCGTTAATATCCGGTTTTGAGCGACTTTTGGCAGGCGATATGGATGGCGACGGACTGTGCGACGCAGTACGGATACATAAAAGCGGCAATACATATTACTATTACATTTACCTGTACAAAAACGGAGCTTTCACACCTCACTGGAAGAGCTTTACGTCGTCGGGAGGCGAGTGTCTTATTGGTGATTTTGATGGCGACGGCAAGCAGGATATATTTTTCAGGACGGAACTTAATGCGTTCTCCTGCAACGGTGTGAAGATTGCCGATGGTGGCATTTCTGCTGCCAATGCGGGAATAGACTACTTGCCGGGTGTTTTCCCCAACAGCCGTTACGTGATGAACCTTACAGGCAGTGGAAAAACAAGCCTGCTGACCTTATCAGGCTCTTCGTGCAAGGTTTTTGAACTCAATGGAAATACGTTTGGCGAAATTACCGGATTTGCCACAGCAGATGTAACAAACCGTGACGGAATTATACCCGGCGACTACAATGGCGATGGACTTACCGACCTGCTGATACAACGGAGTAACCTCTATTACTATATACTTTTCAGCACAGGGAAATCGTTTGTGCGGGTTAATTTACCCGATTTACAACTCTACTCCCTCACTTTGCCGGGCGACATTAACCGCGACGGAAAAACCGATATTGTACAGATTTATGCAATGAGTAATGATGCGTCCGGATACAATGCAAAGATGTACACCCGAACAGGTACATACAATGGCAGCGGCTTTTCGTTTAAAACTTATGAATATTCCTATATCCCTGTGTGGAAAGTTCTAATGGTTGGCCGCCTGTACGACCCTAATACAGGAAAGTACTTGTGGCAGCCCTTCCGTCCGTTTTTTGCTCTTGAGGATTTTAACGGCGACGGAAGGTGCGAAATTGTTTTCGACGACGACAACGATGTACTGTATTATAAATCGTTCAACGACAACTTGCTCCTGCAAACAGCAAGCATTACCGACGGACTGAACAGGCGCACCGCATTTACCTATCGCCCAATGACATCCATGTACATATATTCGGAAGCAGCACAGTCATATACTTTTCCGGTTATCACAGCGAGTTTCCCGCTCTGTTTAACCGAATCGGTGAGGAGCACAAGCGATGCACATTCCAACGAAACAAGGTACTGGTACACCGGCGCCCGTTTTCACCGGCAGGGAAAAGGATTCCTCGGATTCGAACAGGTGGAAGCATCCAATTACAGGAAAAACAGAAGAACCACAACCGAGTACGGTTACAATCCATATTACTACAATGTTTACCCTACAAAGCAGAAGGTGGAAACCGACAGGGGTACAGCAACAGCCATATCGACCACTAATTACACCCACAGCTATTTGTCGATGGGCGCCAAACGTATTTTTCCATACATGTTGCAACAAACAGCTATCGACCATTTGTCGGGTTTGTCGGTAGCAACCCTTTACCACCATCAGACAGCCGACCATGGCAACCCGTGGAAAATTACCGAAACACGTGGCAGCATGGTTACCGAAACTACCAATACATGGGCAGCAAAGGGTGGAAGCATATATAAAAACCGGCTAATCGAAAGCACGGTAAAAAAAAGCGGCTTGCAGGGTACGTTTACCCATACGGTTGGAATGGAGTACGACGCCAAAGGCAGGCTTGCTTCGCAGGTTAACTGGAAGGGAACCGACAAAGCTGTAACCACCCTCTACTCCGGTTTCGACGTGTTTGGCAATCCGCAAACCGTTACTACAACGGCAACCGGCTGCCCCACCATAACCGTTACGGCCGGCTACGACCGCTATGGGCGACCCGCAAGCCGAACCGACGTTATTGGCACTGTAACAACCGGCTACGACCACTTTGGGCGTGTAACATCACAAACCAATATCGACGGCACAACCGCACACTACAGCTACGACGGTTTCGGAAACCTTACGGGCGAAACCACACCCACAGGCAGCGTTACCCACTCGCTGGTGTGGAACATTGCCGCCAACCAGCTCTACCGCACCGTTAGAACAGAAGATGGAGCGCCCACCCAAATGGCATGGTACGATGCAGCGGGCAGGGAAGTAATGGCACGCATCAAGGGGTTTTCGGGCGATATTTATACAGCAAAGGAGTACGACTTTTTTACCGGTGCCATCTACCGCAATTACCTGCCCGGCTATGGCAGCGCCAGCAGCCGGTACACCGAGTATGCCTACGATGAGTACGGACGAACCGCTTCGGAAACATCCATCAGTGGCACCACTAACTACTCCTACAGTGGACTCACCACCGGTGCAAGCTATCCCGATGGAACATTTAAAACCACGCTGCTCAACACTTCGGGGCTTGTGCAGTCGGTAACCGATGGCGGCGGAACCGTTAGCTACACCTACAACAGCATGGGCAAGCCCGTTACCATTAATGCCGCAGGACTGGCAACCACCATTGGGTACGACAGTCGCGGCTACCAGACGGCGCTGAAAGACCCCAACATGAGCAACACCGCACATTACAGCTACGATGCCTACGGACAGCTCCGCAGCCATACCAATGCACGGGGACAGGCAACCACGTTTACTTACGATGCTGCCGGACGCCCCCTTACCGAACAGCGCCCCGGCAGCGAAGGCACGCTTGCCTACAGCTACGTAGCATCGGGCAACGGCAAAGGGCGGCTGCAAAGCATCAGCATGGGAGGCGCCACAGTGCGTTCCATTGCCTACAACCCGCTGGGGCTGCCCCAAAGCATTACCGAAACCATCGACGGAACGGCTTTTACAACCTCGTACACCTACGACGGAAAAGGACGGCTGCTCCAAAAAACATCGCCATCGGGGTTCAAGCTGCTGCACATCTACAACAGCGACGGGTACCTGACCGCGCTGCGCGACGGCAGCAACAATGCAAATATATGGATGCTCAATGCCCTGAACGCCTTTGGGCAGGTAACGCAAAGCACAGCGGGCAACGGGCTGGTGAGGAACACCTCGTTTAGCACAACCGACTTTACGCTGGAGAGCATTACGCTTAAAAACGGAACATCGGTGATGGACAACGTTACTTACAATTTCGACGCAACATCGGGCAACCTGCTGCAGCGCAACGATGTTACCAACTCGCGTAACGAACTGTTTGGCTACGATGCACTGAACCGGCTCAACTCCATAAAGCTGAACTCGGCCGCTCCACAAACCATATCGTATGCGGCCAATGGCAACATCACAAGCAAGTACGATGTAGGCACCTACTCGTACAACAATAATAACCATGCTGTATCGGGCGTTCAGAGTTTTGGTTACACGCCGCCGAATCCTCCTGTCAGGCCTGTGCTGTTTGCTTCCATCAAGCACAC
>JAITVO010000199.1 GCA_031285765.1 Cytophagaceae bacterium
GTCGCATAAAAAGGTTCAGAAGAGTATGTACAAGATATGAAAAACTCGATGTAATGTATTTGGCTTTCTTGAATTTAGTCCTTATTTACGATGAACTGAAATTATGCTAACACGCCGTAATCCCCTTGTCAATAAATAAAACTGAACAGTTAAAAACAGGAATCCTCTGTTATTTGCAAACCATTTTTGTTTGAGTATATATAAACGATTGCTGGTGGGCGTTGCATATCGACAATCCGTACTGGGCATTGAGGGATATATACAAAGTTTGTCGCAATAACGGAGGACTTCGGTAATGAAGGTATTCACGGCAGCGATACGTTTATTGAGGTGATTGACCTCGAAAAAAGCAGGCACGGACGTGATTTCGGACGCGGTTTTTACGTTACCAGTCTGCTCGAACAGGCAAAAACAATGGCTGAACGGGTAGCTCGATGGAAAAGAACAATACCGGTTGTTACCGAATTTGAACTGGACGAATTTATATTCATCGACCGCGATTTGAAAATACTCCGCTTTGATGATTACAGCGATGCATGGCTTGATTTTGTAGTGTTCAACCGGAAAAATAACGTCGAACAGCAGGCACACGACTATGATATTGTGGAAGGTCCCGTTGCCGACGACCGGATAACCACCCGCGTGGATGATTATATGGATGGCATTATTACCAGAGAACAGTTTCTGAACGACCTTGTGTACAAGCCTTCACACCAGATATGCTTTTGCACTGTACAGTCGTTACAGGCTTTGTCGCTTGCCAAAAGCAGAATTGACAGTAATATGTATCATATTGACGACAAGATAGTGCAAGCCCTGATGACTAATTACGGAATGACCGAACTGGAAGCAACCGACCTTTACTGTTCATCAGCCACCTACGCCCGTCTGTCCGACGAATCCACCGCCCTTTATCAAAAAACGTGGCAGGAAATTTACGAAATGCTGAAAAGCGAGTTGAATATGTAGTTTCAATTGGGTTTATCTTATGGGACAAATCTTTAAAATAAAATATACCATGTCCGAAATAGCAGTACTTGATGCAATAGTCATCAAGTACTGCGCCACCGTAACACAAATCCCTGTTCCCGCTTCATACAAAACCGCAGTAGCCGGCGTTGCCATCAGCGTTACCAGCCTCAACACCATACGTCCCGGCTTTGAGTACTATGTGGTGGTAACCGACCCGCGCGGCTGCCGCAAAAGCACGCGCGGCAAAAACAAATCCGGCATGGTAGTGTGCCCTGTGGTGCAGCGCGATTACGCACTGTACTTCCGCTGGCAAAGCGAAGAAGAGATTGACGACACTCCTCCTGCGCCGCCACCCGCTGTAAACGACCGTGCAGCGCTTGCCGCATCCGACATTATACTCAAACAAAAATAGATTGCAAACAGCACAGGATTTCAGCTTTAACTGTTTAGTTCTATTTATTGACAAGGGGATTAATCCCCTTGCTGCTTTTATTCGCAAATCAATTCTGTTTGAGTATAAACGCAAGTTTGAGGATGCGCCACTGGGGTGCGCTGCCGAAGCCCAGCTGAAAGCCGAAACACGCTTTGGCGAATACTGCACTGCTATTGAATATCTCCACGACGAACTGGAAATTAAGTACCACACCCGTGCGGGGCACTTTACCCTCTACTACTACGACCTTGCAGGCAACCTCTCCAAAACCGTTCTGCCGGCAGGCATACGCCCCTGCACCAACCCCGCAGCGTGGGCAGGGCACATCATGGTTACCAAGTACCGACACAACACACTGGGGCAGGTAGGTAGTGTGGCAGCGTACCCCCGATGCAGGCGAAAGCCAGTTTCTGTACGACGGGGCAGGCAAGCTGCGCTTTTCGCAAAGCACACAGCAGGCAGACGAGAATAAATTCTCGTACACCAAAGTACGACGAATTGGGGCGCCCTCACGAAACAGGGTAGGTAACTTTCAACAGGCAGGGTATTCCATACACAAACTGGAACGCACTTGCCGCTGCAAGCAGCACACTCTACGCCGCCGAGCAAAACCAGCCACTTGAGCAGCGATTCCCAGCCGCCACCGTTGCCGAACCCGTTGTAGAATACCGCACCATTACCCGCTACGACGAAAAAACATCCGTTTGGAACAGCCGCCCACAACGTTACACACTCAACCGTATTAGCAGTGTGGAACACCGCAATCCGGAATTTAAATTTACATAAATATTTCAAAAATAAATGCATTTGATTTGGTGTTTTGCTTTTTATCTCTATTTTAGTTTCCGAAAACAGAGCAAAAATCTTCTGTTAAAACAACTTTCATTTGAACAAATGTGCATTTCGAGTGTTATTCCTGATTCAAAAACAAGTAACTGTATCTCTATTTTGATATAAAAACATACTGTAATGGAAAGTTTTGATATGAATATTTTTAAGATTGCGCCGCACAAAACGTTGTTGCCTGCTCGCGGACACATATTGATTTCGGATCCTTTTCTACAGGGTCCGTATTTCTCGCGTTCGGTGGTGCTTATTACCGAACACAATGAGGAGGGAACCATCGGGTTTGTATTGAATAAACCTACCAGAGTTTATCCCGACGAAATAATCGACGATATTTTAAGTTTCAACGGAGTATTTTATGTCGGAGGTCCTGTATCGACCAACTCGTTCCACGTGCTGCATACATTGGGTGACTTGGTACCGGGTTCCATAAGGGTAACATCAACAGTTTACTGGGGGGGCGATTTCAATGCTGTAAAGAGATTAATAAACAACAAGGTTGCCAATTCCGATTCGGTTAAATTTTTTGTCGGATATTCGGGATGGGTGTCTGGACAGCTTGACAGTGAAATTGAGGAGGATGCGTGGGTGGTATCGACGCTCGACGATGCCAAGATTATGCAATCGAACTCCGACCATTCATGGCACGAAACTCTGACCGACTTGGGTGAAGATTTTAAAACATGGCTTAACTTTCCGCTCAATCCTTCCTTTAACTGAAAGCGCGGCTGTACAACTGCCCGAAAATCTCCTTGGTAACTCGGCAATAAAACCGTTTTTCGTTTAAGCTCGCCACCCAGCGGACGCCACGAATTGTATCCGTCATAAATAGTTCGTCGGCGTCGTGCAATTCCCGCAGTGTTACTCCTTCTGTTTCAATAGCCTTTAACTCTGTATGATGCAACAGATTTAAAACCGTCCGCCTCACAACGCCGTCGATGCATCCCGACGCAATTTTGGGCGTATAAACAACCTTTTCCTTTATCCAAAAAATGTTGGAACAGGACGATTCTATAATTTTGCCCTGACCGTTTACAATCAGGCAGTCGTCCATTCTGTTGTTGGTGCACCACAGACGTGCAAACACGTAAGGTTCTGCCGAAAGAGTACGAAACGGCGAAAGTGGCGATACATGTTTTGGGAAATCAGTAAAAATCTGCACTTTTATTCCCTTTTCGTTGAGCGTAAAGCTCTGTATTTCGAGCGGAACAGTCTCAATAATCCACGATGCCTGCTGCGATTCACTGCCAAACGTGCCCGTTTCTTTTCTGAAAACCGATAATCTTACGACTGCATCGCCAAAAATCCGGTTTCGCATCACCAAGTTGATGATACTTTCGTGAAGCGCTGTGTGCGAAATGAATCCTTTTACCGACAGTTGCATTGTTGCCATTGCCCGCAGCAATCTTTCGCAATGAAAATCGAAAAACAAAACGCTACCTTTGTGGTAATGCATGGTTTCATATAGTCCGTCGCCATACCTGAATGCCCTGTTACCGGTGCGCAGTAGCAGCGAATTGGAGGCGAACAGTGCGCCATCGTAAACAAGAAAAGATTTATTCATAGTTGAAATTGGAAAGTTAAAAATTACCGCGTATTTGCAGTTTGCTATTAATGCAAATCTGGAGCTGTTTTGGGCTAAAGCCCGCGCTTTCCATCCTATCCCAAAGCGAGGTTTCTTAGTGTTATCTGCAAGAATCCGCACTTTTTTAACAACCTCTTTAGGGCATAACCGTTCAACTCTCTCATTAAATAAGATTTGCCCTTTTTAGCTGCATCTCCATTTCCATCTGTGTTTCTAATGCCGCAACTGCAGCTTTTGTAGCAAAATCCTCATCCGTACCGGCATAAATAATCTGTCGCGACGAGTTTACAAGCAATCCGCACTCGTGATTCATGCCATTACGTGCAACTTCGGCAAGACTGCCGCCTTGTGCTCCAACTCCGGGAACTAACAGAAAATGATTCGGAATCAGTTTTCGTATATCTTTCAGCATTTCGGCTTTTGTGGCGCCAACAACGTACATCATATTATCGGTATCGCCCCATTGAGCCGATTTTTTTATCACCCGCTCAAACAGATAATCGTCCTCTTTCATAAACTGAAAGTCGGCAGCGCCCGTATTCGACGTTAGCGCCAGCACAATCACCCATTTGCCGGCATAGGTTAAAAATGGCTTCACCGAATCCTCACCCATATACGGCGCAACTGTAATCGCATCAAAATCCATCGTATCAAAAAAGGCGCGGGCATAAAGATTCGATGTATTTCCGATGTCGCCCCGTTTGGCATCGGCAATAATAAAGAGGTCGGGGTAGGTGTAACGGATGTAATTCACAGTTTTTTCCAGACTACTCCAGCCATTTACGCCCAAACTCTCGTAAAAGGCAAGATTCGGCTTGTATGCCACCACGTATCTGGCAGTTGCATCAATAATCTTTTTGTTGAAAGCAAAAACGGGGTCGACTGTATCGAGCAAAAACTGTGGTATTTTACGAATGTCGGTATCTAATCCAACACACAAAAAACTTTTTTTCTTTTTTATCTGTGCAAAAAGTTCCGATGAAGTCATATTCTTCTATTTTTAGATATTTATAAATTCAAATCTGTTGCCATTGATGGTAGTTTTACGATTCATGTAAAAATGCGGTATGCTGCGTCTATACGGATTTTCATGCTATCATTCGATTTACATTTCGCTTTCCTTTAATCTTTCTGCATTTTCTTCCATTTGCAATTTGTCAATCAATCCCTGTAAGTCGCCATCCATCACGGCGGGAAGATTGTAAAGCGTAAAATTGACGCGATGGTCGGTAACCCGTCCCTGTGGATAGTTGTAGGTGCGAATTTTTGCCGAGCGGTCGCCCGTCGAAACCATCGTTTTGCGTTTCGAACTAATATTGTCGAGATATTTCTGATATTCGAGGTTGTAGATGCGGGAACGAAGTTCAATCATCGCCTTGTCCAAGTTTTTAAGCTGCGATTTCTGGTCTTGGCACGTAACCACAATTCCTGTTGGAATATGTGTCAAGCGGATGGCTGAATAGGTTGTGTTTACCGACTGACCGCCGGGACCCGACGAACAGTAAGTATCTTTGCGAATGTCTTCCTGACGCAACTGTACGTCAAATTCTTCGGCTTCGGGCAGCACCGCTACCGACGCCGCCGAAGTGTGAATCCGTCCCTGCGTTTCGGTTTGTGGAACCCGCTGTACACGATGCACACCCGACTCGTATTTCATAATGCCATACACGCCCGTCCCTGTAACGTTGAACACCACTTCCTTGTAACCGCCCGCCGTTCCTTCCGAAACGTTCGAAACTTCAATTTTCCACCCTTTGCGTTCGCAAAATTTGGCATACATGCGAAAAAGGTCGCCTGCAAAAATGGCAGCTTCGTCGCCGCCAGTTCCGCCGCGTATTTCTACAATGGCATTCTTGCTATCTTCGGGGTCTGACGGTAGCAGCAACACCTTGATTTCTTCCTCCATTACGGGCTGTTGCGTTTCCATTTCATCGAGTTCTGCCTTTGCCATTTCGCGCATCTCCTCGTCGCTTTCGTCTTTCAGAAGTGTTTTTGTATTATGGATATTTTCGAGCAGGTTTTTGTATCGTGCCGATGCGTTTACCAAACTGCTCAAGTCTTTGTATTCCTTATTCAGTTTTACATACCGTTTGGTATCGGCAATCACCGAAGGGTCGGTAAGCTGTTGCCCTATCTCCTCGTAATGCAGCCTGATGGCTTCTAATTTATCAAGCAGAGAATTGTTTATCGCCATATAATTTTATTTTGGGCGCAAAATTACGGAAAATATATGAGTGATGAACGGTAGTTGCACCTTTTTAACAGCGAGTTTGGGGTTCAAAGTTCCGAACCTTAGAAACTGTTTGAATTATTAGATATTCTTAAGCTTTGAACTTCACTTCCAGCTCGCCAGCTGGTGAAACACTTTGAAAGTTGTTTTTTCTTTTTTGATAGAAGCATTCAAATTATTGGTTGTATTGAAGCCCGAACCGGTTTGAGTGATTTGAAGACTCTGTTCGCCTTCGGGCAAAGCAGCCCGTGTGTACGAAATTGAATAGGGAAGCGACTGCCAGTTGCGTGTATCCGCTTTTTCGGTTGCCGAATTAATGATACTGATGATGGTACCGATATTGTCGTCCTGACTGCGTCCCACCTCTTCCAATGCTTTTTTGGTAACAAAACGCAGAAGACTGTTTCCTGCTTCGCGCAGCATACGGTCTTTGAGACACTGAAAAGCAATGGCATTGATATTTTCGGCAAGTTCGAGCGGATAATCGCCTTTTGATGTTTTCAAAACGGCTTTTTGCGCCATCGGACTGCGTTCAATGTATTTTGGCATGGCAATACGCGCTACCGAAAAATTCTTGAATGCAGCCTGTTCACGCGATGAGCGGGCGCTGATGGGTATCGGGAACGAAACGCCCAGTTCATCGTTGGCAAACAAAACGGCGCCGTTTTTCACACCCATATTGGTAAACGTCATTCCCCATTCCGATTTTACGGGACACAGTCCGTTTATCCAAAAAAAGACCAATTCACCTGTATTGGCAGGTATTTCCGCCGCTTTCATTCCAAACTTGTTTTCGTAAAAGCGCACTTCGTCGCCAAACCCCATTTTGCGGGCGGCATTTATCAAATCAATCTTCAGCTGTTTGGGAACAGTTGTGCCAAATAGTTCGACATATTCTTTCTCATAAATTTCGAGCGCATTGCGGTAAGCAATAAAAGCGTTGTTGTAGTCGCCCGCTGCCTGAAAAACAATACCCATCAAGTTGTGCGCAAAAGCGTCGCGGGCATATTTATTTTTACCCTCCTTGTAATGTTCGTTAAATTCATGCAAACGAATATTGATGCGGCGACACTCTACAAGCGCGTTTTCGTAGTTGTTGAGTCCGATGTAGTTCAATGCCTTGTAAAAATGCACCATTATCACCTCAAAGTCTTCGGGCTTATAAGGTTTGGTCATCGGATTGGTAACGAGCGCCAACGCTTCGGAGCCAAGCCTTTTGCGGTAATCTTCGTAATAAAAATCAGCTTTGTTCAGATATTCGTTGCTCTTTTCGTATTCGCCGAGCATAAAGAGCACCAGCCCTCTATTCATATCGTAAAGAACGCGGTGATTGTTTTCAGCCCACTTTTTGTCTTTTGCAAGAAGTTTTTCAGCCTGCTCAAAGTTGCCTG
>JAITVO010000214.1 GCA_031285765.1 Cytophagaceae bacterium
ACTGGTTCTCGGATAAATGGAGCAGCGTAGAACAAATTATAGCATCACATCCTGATATTTCGCATATACTGGTTGGCTTAGATTCCGAAACACAAATAGAAAATATTCCCGTCAATAAATTGCAATCTGTTGTGTCGGGACAAAAGCAGTCGCTTATTGTTTACTGCGATACGCAGGTTGAAGGCATCAACGACCTTTTTGGCGGTGCTATTGACTTTATGATTGCAGGTATTGCCAACGAACCGCTGTGCTCATTTGTTGTTGCCCGAAGAAGCAAACTTGTGCAAACCGAAGGGCGCTCGTGCAGTTTCTGCCTCGATTTGTATTCCTATTGGCAATGGTCGATGCGCAACAGAGAATCTGTTATTGAGCCGATGAGGATATGAATACTAAGAAGCTGTTTTGAATTAAAAAAATAATTATAGAATGTGTTAATAAGTTTCGCAGGGACGAAACACTCAAACTTAATTTCATAACAAACCGAGTGCTCTTTCTCCTGTAATGCCACCCTCTTTCCCCAATTTTATGTAACATGAGTTGGTAAAACTCACCACAAGTTAAAGCACATCCACATATTACGCAACACCACACTTTTGATTGATAACGTATTGCAATTGCAAAACGTTAACTGCAATTTTCAATAATCATTTTTGAATTATGGCTGCCGTACATCAAACCTTTTGTATCTTTGGCGAAAAATATAAACCTAAAAATTATTAATACAAATGATTTTCAATAAGATTGCTCTTGCAAGCGACCATGCCGGCTACAAAATGAAAGTGATGTTGAAAACTTATCTTTCCGAAAAAGGAGTTGAAACAGTAGATTTTGGAACATACTCGGCTGAAAGCGTTGATTATCCCGATTATGCTCATCCTATGGCAGCGGCTGTTGGCAGCGGCGTTTGCGAAGCGGGCATTGCAATTTGCGGTTCGGGCAACGGGATTAATATGACGGTAAACAAGCATCGTGAAATACGTGCCGCTTTGTGCTGGATGCCCGAAATTGCTCATTTGGCGCGGGCGCACAACAATGCGAATATATTGAGCCTGCCCGGACGTTTTATTACCGACGAAGTGGCAAAAAAAACTGTTGATTTGTTTTTGTCAACACCCTTTGATGGTGGACGGCATACTGTAAGAATTAACAAAATAGCACAATATCAGTGAATAAAAAGCAGCTATTCATCGGGCAGTCCGAAAAAAAAGCTTTCGATTTAAAGCATCGCGAAACCATCCGTTTTAATATTTCGAAATACGATGCCGCATTTGAAGCAGGGAAGCAGCGCTATCAACGCTTGGAAGCGGCAAAGAAAAGCGCTTCCGAAATAAAAAGATATGCCATTCGTAATCTGACTTCGATGCTCGAAACATTCGAGAAATCGGCTGCCCAAAACGGCATAGAGGTTCTTTGGGCAAAGGATGCGAAGAATGCCGTTGAACATCTGAAACGCATTGCCATTGAATCGAATGTGAAAAAGGTGGTGAAAAGCAAGTCGATGACAACCGAAGAGATAAATTTCAACGAGGAATTTGAAAAATTGGGCATTGAGTCAGTCGAAACCGACTTGGGTGAATTTATTGTACAGATGGCAGGCGAAAAACCCTACCACATATTGACACCCGCCATGCACAAGTCGCGAAAGGATGTGGCAGAACTTTTTAATCGCTTGTTCGGTACGCCCGAAAATGCTTCGACAAATGAACTTGCAGCTTATGCGCGGCAACATTTACGGCGCGATTTTGAAGACGCAGGAATGGGCGTTACCGGCGCCAACTTTTTGCTGGCAAACGAAGGCGGAATTGCTGTTACCGAAAACGAGGGCAACGGTTTGTTTGCCCTCGCGTTTCCCAAAGTGCATGTTGCCATTGCCGGTATCGAAAAAATAATTCCATCGCTCAACGATTTAAATGTAATTTGGACTTTACTCGCCTGCCATGGCACAGGACAGCAGGTTTCGGTCTATAATTCGGCAATATTTGCTCCGCGCAGCGAATATGAAACAAATGGACCGGAGCGAATGATAGTAATTTTGCTCGATAACGGGCGCTCCAACCTCTACGCAAAGCCAGTTCAGTCCGAAGCCTTAATCTGCATACGCTGCGGCGCCTGCCTCAATAGCTGCCCCGTTTACAAAAACATTGGCGGACATACTTATAACACCGTTTACAGCGGACCGATAGGTTCGGTAATTATGCCGCATCTCGGAAATTTTAAGGAGTTGAACCATTTAAGTTTTGCTTGTTCGCTCTGCGGAATATGTTACGCGAACTGCCCCGTAAAAATCAATCTCCCCAAACTTTTGCTGGAGAACAGACGCGAAGCTGTTGAAAACTTCTGCCGTCCGTTGTCCGAAAGAATAATATTTTCGGGGATGTTATGGATGCTTGGTTCATCCAAACGTCTGGATATGGTAAACGGCTCTGTAAAAACCTTTTTCTCCAATTTATTAAGTAACAAAATTTACGGGAAAAGGCGTGCATCGCAGAAATTTGCAAAACAGTCGTTCCGCAAGCAGTGGGTAAAAAGCGAGAAATTTGCCACCGATAAAAGATAAGGAGCAGTTGTTCTTTAATCAACCGATTTGCGTATCTCGCCAAGTGATGCGCCGCATTGCAGAACAGTTTATAAATTTTGTATTCGATGAAAACAGATGATACATATATAACCATAGCAATGCCCGCCGAAGGCATCTACAAAGAAAAGGGAAGCAAATTTTTTGCTTTCGCCTTTCCTGTTATGGACGAAGATGCAATTAAAGAGCATGTGCAAAAGCTGAAGTTGAAATATTACGATGCGCGGCATCACTGCTTTGCATGGCAACTGGGCGTGGACGGCAGCCATTTTCGCACCAATGACGACGGAGAGCCTTCGGGAACAGCCGGAAAACCTATTTTGGGACAAATACGGTCGTGTAACCTCACCAATCTGTTGATTGTTGTAGTGCGTTATTTTGGAGGAATAAAACTTGGAACGGGCGGGCTTGTCAATGCTTACAAATCCGCTTCGGTTGACGCCATTGCCAATGCAACTATTATTGAGCGGACTGTGAACGACTTGTACAACATTTCATTTGCGTACGGCGTTATGAATGATGTGATGCGAATTGTGAAAGAAGAAAGTCCCGAAGTAACCGCCCAACAGTTCAACATCGACTGTTCCATGCACCTTTCCATCCGTTCAGGTCAGAGTTTCAGTCTGATTTCGAGGCTCGAAAAAATTGATACAGTCAAAATTGAACATCTGCACAGAAGATAAAATATATATCTGAAAACTGCTATCTCTTCGTTATGCTCCTTCGCCAAAATTTGGTAAACTCCGCTTTTTCTCAGTCGCAATCCTCGAAAAATATAATTTTTAGAAGTTCCCATAAACTGTTTAGTATTTAGTTTACCTATTTTGTTTTGCTCTGACAAAAATGGCCATATCTCTTTACAGCCAAAGATACATCAAGCGGCATAAAAATAAAACAATACCATGAGGACACAACATAAATTTTGCATGAATCATCGAACCCCAGTCTATTGTCAGACAAAAAGGCGAAAAAGCAATTGAAAGGATATGGAAACTTCAAAATCCCGAAATGGTTGCCAAAATGTTGGGATAAATTTATAATACGTTTTGATTTCGTATTTGAAATTCGTAATTGATTTGTAATCTTTTCAATTCAAAAAATGATGATTTATTGAATCAACAGTTGAAAATACGCCATTAAATGGCATACGGATACATTTTCTGCAATCACTCCGATTTGTTGAAACAGTCGAAATGTATCAGAAATTGAAGCAGATAATCAACAATTAGTATTAAAAAAATGGAATATAAAACCGATAAGTGATGGAAAGAAAACAATATGTCTTCCGAAAAATTGGATAGTATGTTTGCAAACACGCATTATTAAATTTGCTCTAAATGAGAATATTACTTGATACCAATTCAAAATATTTTGAATTGGTAAACAAAACATACGTTTTACACATTTAATCAGTTGAGAGCAAAAAGTTGAAATTTACTACTCGCTATTCTCAACTAAATTTGTATCTTTGCCGAGAATTTAAAAATCACAAAGTGATGGCAAAAAGTAACTATATTCGTTTCGATTGGGCATCCAAGCGGCTATTACGCCAAAAAGCTAATTTTGTAGTGCTTGAAGGTTTTTTGTCTGTTTTGCTGAAAGATAACATCAAAATAGTACGGATGCTCGAAAGCGAAAGCAACAAGGCAAATGCGGAAGACAAATTCAACCGCGTGGACATGCATGCCGAAAATCAGCATGGCGAATTAGTCATCATAGAAGTTCAAAACGAACGTGAACTGGATTATTTTCATCGCATTCTGTATGGGGCGAGCAAAGCAATTACGGAATATATTTACGAATCGGATGCCTATTCGCAAATCAGAAAAGTATATTCAGTCAATATTCTTTATTTTGAAATTGGGCAGGGAAAAGACTATCTATATCACGGACGTACCGATTTTAAAGGAGTTTTTGAACATGATACATTAATGCTTACAGCCCGTCAGGCGGAACAATTCAAATGCAAGGAAGCCGGTGATTTATACCCCGAATATTATATTCTTCGAGTAGAAGAATTTGATAAAGCAGCTGTAACTCCGTTAGACGAATGGTTCTCATTTTTGAAGACGGGCGAGATACCGGAGCAGGCAACGGCGTCGGGTTTACCCGAAGCGCGGGAACGTCTTCGTCGCGACCGTATGAATGATGCCGACAGACAAGAATATGACGCGCATATAGAAGCCTTGCGCTATCAGAAAAGCGTTATTCAAACCGGACTGATTGAAGGGAGAGCTGATGGGCTTGCAGAAGGGAGAGCAGAAGGGAGAGCAGAAGGAAGAGCAGAAGGAAGGGCGGAAGGAAAGGCGGAAGGAAGGGCAGAAGGAAAGGCAGAAGGAAGGGCAGAAGGACGTACCGAAGGAAGGGCAGAAGGACGTACCGAAGGGCTTATTGAAGGGAAAGTTGAAGGGCGAACAGAAGAAAAAACAGAAATAGCTCTAAAAATGTTAAACGACGGTATGCCGGTTGATATCGTCTGTAAATATACAGGTTTATCAAATCTTCAAATTGAAGAACTGAAAAACAGAAATGTCTTAAACTTGTAAAAATATTAATATAAAAACAAATTTAACGGCATGAAAGTCAATGCGATATATCAAATACAAACAAAACCCTATATATGGCTTTCAATTGGAGCTAAAAACTATTATCAATTAAAGAATGAAACTCAACAGCCTGCTTATTTGTTAGTGCATCCGATGTGGTTTTTCAGTTGGACAAGTTTATTACTATACTGGAAACAGAGACGAAAGCTAAAGAAAAAAAGTATTTGTTTGATTATTTTAAGCAACTCGTACAGAGAACATCTTTTTGCAAAAATTTTCGGTTTCCAATCTTATTATATCAGTCAGAATATTCATGTATGCGAGCATAGCTTTGTTATCAAGCCGTTGCAAAAATTGTACGACGCCGTATATATTGCTGCCGCAAAACCTTATAAACGTATTCATTTGGCAATGATTAATCAGGGAATTGTACATTATTACGTATTTTTGGCCCGACATAAGAAATGAAAAAGGAGAATGGGATCTTCATGCTTTTGAGCCATCAATAAAACATGCCAATTTTAACAAAGACCGAATTGGAGCGGCTGAAATAACCAATATTCTCAATTCAAGTAAATGCGGTTTGGCATTATCGAAGAAAGAAGGCGCCATGCTTGCCGTTATGGAATATTTGTATTCGGGCTTACCTGTTGTATCCACAAAATCAATCGGGGGGCGAGATTGTTTTCTTAATTCCGAAAATTCGTTTATTGTAAAAGCCTCCCCCGAAGCAGTATTTGAAGGCGTAAATAATCTTATAAAGAAAGATTTAGACCCAAATATAATCAGACAAAATACTTTGAATATTGTTGAAAAAGGCAGAGTTGATTTTTATAATTTATGTAAAAAATTAAGCAATACAACAAATTATCCCGATTACGTTTCGTTTAAAGAAAATGTTTGGGGAGATCCCAATGGTTTGGATAAAACAAGAATAATCTGATGCGTATTATGCTTTTTATAAATGATATACGATATATGATTGTTAGTTGTCTGTTATAAAATTTTTGATTTCACATCAAAATTCCTACTTTTGTCCGGCAAATTTAAAGTTCAACTTTAAATCTGTCGGACAAATATTTTTCATACTTAAATTTACAGCAAAATAATATCCAAATTTTGAACAAAATTGCTCTTTTTACCGACGGCTTATGGCCACACATAATGGGAGGCATGCAAAAGCACAGCTACTGCATGGCAAAATACTTTGCACAAAGAGAGATTTTTGTGGATGTGTATCATGCCATTCCTTTCGGGAAAGAGCCGCCTGCCGATTACAGCGAGTTTGGCGACGAAGAGCTGAAGTACCTGAATTTTATACCCGTACACTTTCCGCGCAACCACCGTTTTCCCGGACATTACGTGTGGGAAAGCTACCTTTATTCAAAACGGCTCTGCCGGCAGTTTATGCAGCAGCTCAGTAAAGCAGACTTTGTTTACATACAGGGTTTTTCGGGATGGTATTTCCTGAAAAACAACCGCAATAAAATTCCAAACGGAATAAACTTTCACGGAGTTGAAATGTTTCAGCCTGCCCCCGATTTTAAGGAGAAACTGCGACACCTTGTATTGAAGCCATTTGTTAAAACAAACCTGAAAAGAGCGGATGTAATTTTTTCGCTGGGAGGGAAACTGTCGCAAATTCAGGCTAAAATTGTTCCCGATGCGGAAATTGTTGAAATTCCCATTGGAATAACAGCCGGCTGGACAGCACAGTCCGTTGGCTGTGCAGGAAACAGAATACGGTTTGTGTTTGTGGGTCGGTACGAACGGCGGAAAGGCATTGAAGAGCTTAATATTGCGCTGGAAAACCTGCTGAAAGCCAATGCCCCGTTTGAGTTCCATTTTATAGGTCCCATACCTGCCGGCAAACGCATCGAAGCGCCCGAAATGGTGTACCACGGAGCTGTTTACGGTGAGCAGAAAATAAAACAGATTCTAGTCGAAGCCGATGTGCTGGTGTGTCCTTCGTGGAGCGAGGGAATGCCTACGGTGATACTGGAGGCAATGGCATCGGGATGCGCGGTTATTGCCTCCGATGTAGGCGCTGTAAGTATGCAGGTAGATGAAAAAAATGGTGTTTTAATTGAGGCTGGTAATGTGAATGCTTTAACCGATGCTTTAAATCGAATGATAAACATATACAGGAATATTTTACAAAAAATGAAAATAAATTCCGTAAAACGGGTGCAGCAAAAGTTTTTATGGGACAGGGTGATTGAACAGACCGTTGAATTTTTAGAAAAGTCAATTGGAACTGAATAAACTAAAAACTTATCCTTAATTTGGAATTGATTTGTATCGTTGCAAAGAATTTAAAACCACAAAGCAAAGGCTCGTTATTTGGACACTAAAAATGATTTGACCGTTAAGCGGATTTTCGGCGAACACAAACACCTTTGTATAAGTTTGTAAGTGCTTATCAAAAAGTAATTTACACTAAAAGTAAACCACAGGGAGCACGTTGTTGTTCACAAAGGACACTGTGCCGTTGTGAACCTTGTGTGTTCTTTGTAAATTTTGTGGTAAAAGATAGTATCAATTAATTTATGTTGGGTACTTATCATATATTATCCATATAGCAATCCGCGTCATCCACGTTCAAGAATACTTTTTGAACAGTAGAAACGCAGCGTGCCACGTCTTTACAAAACGAACAGTATCCTAAATAATTTTCAGATCTCAACTATATTAAATATCTTTGCCCCGCATTTAATTTATGAATAGATAAAATATACTACACATGAAGTTATTAGAAGGAAAAACTGCTATTGTAACAGGCGCCGCACGCGGAATAGGAAAGGAGATTGCATTGCGCTTTGCTGAGCAAGGCTGTAATATTGCGTTTACCGATATTGCTTACAACGATGCAGCCCGTCAGACCGAAGACGAGGTTGCATCGTATGGCGTTAATGTAAAAGCGTATGCGTCCAACGCCGCCAACTACGAAGAAACCCAAAACGTGGTAGCCGAAATTGCCAAAGACTTTGGACGAATTGATATTCTTGTAAACAATGCCGGCATTACCAAAGACGGCGCGTTAAAACGTATGACCGAAGAACAGTGGGATGCAGTAATTGCCGTCAACCTGAAATCGGTATTCAACTTTACCAAAGCCGTACAGCCCGTTATGTGGAAACAGGCAAGCGGAAGCATCATCAATATGAGTTCGGTAGTAGGTGTATCGGGCAATGCCAATCAGGCAAACTACTCGGCATCGAAAGCAGGCATTATTGGATTCACCAAGTCGATAGCCAAAGAGTTTGGCACGCGTGGCATCCGCAGTAACGCCATTGCGCCGGGATTCATCATCACCGAAATGACCGGCGTTTTGCCCGAAGAGGTAAAAAAGGAATGGGAATCAAAAATACCGATGAAACGTGGCGGCACTCCGACGGATGTTGCCAATACATGCATATTTCTCGGCTCCGAACTGTCGTCGTACATCACGGGACAGGTGTTTCATGTTTGTGGCGGTATGAATATGTAAAAAACTGTTTGAATAAAAAAGATTGTAGGGAACCTCTAAAAACTCCAATTTCTTCGTTATGCTTCGGACGATAAAATGCTCATTTACGTTCATGTAAACTGCGCTTTTATCGCCTCGCAAGCCTCGAACTTTGAGTTTTTAGAG
>JAITVO010000267.1 GCA_031285765.1 Cytophagaceae bacterium
ACAGCGAAACAGCAGTAGTGTATCTCAACGGCGAACCCCAGCGTGTGGAGCTTAATGAAACAGGAATTGCCAGCCTCCGGCAGTCGGTTGAAGAAGCAGGACTGGTTGCCCTGAAATAACGGACAACACAACCTCGATTAAACCCAAAACGACCAAATCGCAGTTGCTAATTTGGTCGTTTTCCTGTTTCTTTCAAAAAATTTCCTTATACCGGTGTAGAAGCATTGCACTTGAAAAGCACAACTCGCAGCTCCACACCGAAAGCGAAATTGGTAAGGGAAACCAGTTTGGGTTTGAGGTGTAAACAGTGGCGCAAAGCTAAATTTACATAAAACACCTGAAAGCAGAACACCGAATAGAATAAATATCTATTTTTGCCTCGAATTAAAAACAAAACAGACACAGATGAATTAAAAAGATTACAGTGCGCCGAAAAGCGCAAAAGACATATATGAAATAGCGTTTTGCTATATTCTGACTACTGAAAATTAGGAACTTTCGAGAATTGTCAAGAATTAGTAAATGTTCGCAGCAATGCGGGCTTTACATGTTCGACAATTCGGGTTTTCCTAATACCTCAGTAGCGGATTTGTAAGTCCGCTTTTTTATTGGCAAAAACCGAAATATCCGACGACAGCTCGACTGCCACATCATATACAACAGAGCCGCAACCGTTCCCCAAAAAATGCGGAGTGAAACTGCACAGACACTCAAATCACAGCGCAGGGAGAACAGAAAACTCCAAAAAACGGGCAAGACCTGCAAAGCCTCCCAGAGCAGGACGGATTGGTTATGTTACAGTCTGCAAAAAGGTGCGGACTATAAAATGATTTTGAGATGAAGGTTTTCACATTTTTATCAATTCTGCTTGTTGGAGTTGTAATAACAGGTTGTTCTGACAGCAACATTGTCGGAACCTATCAATTCAGCAGGCAATCAGACGAGAGTATGTCAATTATTGGACAACGGACTTTTAATGAAGATGGAAGTTTTGAAACAAATATGACGATGACAGTGAAAGAAAAAGCGCCTTTCGGCAAGGAAAATTATCACAAGTTCAATTTCTCCTTTTCAGGTTCTTACTCTGTAAAGGACAAGAAAATTTCTCTTTTAACTGACATAAATACTCTTAAAGTTGTTTCTGAAAAAGATGATTATGTATTTACAGGAACAACTAATAGACGAACTAGTGATTTAGCAGCTGAAATGCAGGATAATTTTAAGCAAACATTTGCTTCGGAAGAGATGAAAGAAGAGATTATTGAAATATCGGAAGAGCAGATGACTACAAAAGAGATTACAAAAGAAGAAAATTCTGAAGTAACAGTCTATAAACGTCTACGTTAATCAAAGTAAGCACATATTTTAAGTTGAATTTTGACATGAATGCAAAAATGTTTTTAGCGGTTTCAATTGCATGCGCTATATTAGCAGCATGCGGACAAAGACCAGCACAAAACTCTGAGAAGCAGGATAACTCCGAATCGAAAACTGCTGTAGCAGAACCGAAAGCCGAACTGGAAATAATCAGTTTTGCAGGCAGGGAACTTCCTTCAGGAATGAAGCACGAGGGTAATGTGCTAAATGTGATTCATTACTCGGATGCGATGGGCGATAATTACGTTTTTACGGCAGGAAGGGATTTTACGAGTAAAGACGAAACGCTTAGCGATTATGATTTGTACAATTCGGAACTGTACGTTTACCATTATGTTACAGGCGAGGATGGAAGCACAAAACAGATATGGCGGATATTCGACAATTCCTACGAATGTATGGACAATACTTCGGTGGAAATTCCCGATAACTCCTTCAATGTAACCGACCTCGATAAAGACGGCATGGCAGAAACGTGGGTGCTGTATAAAAAAACAGGCTGTGCTACCGACTGCTGTTTTCCCCAAGAAATGAAGGTAATTATGTACGAGGGTGAACAGAAATATGCGATGCGAGGAACGGATAAAGTGGAACAAATCACTGAATACGAAGGTGGGCGTAAGGTTACTACTTCGGAAGGTGGCGACTATAAATTCGACGCCGCTTTTCACAATGCAAATGCAGAGTTTCAGGATTACGCAAAAAAAATGTGGAATGACAACATTATCGGAATAACAATGCAGTTTTAATAACTCTTCTTCCGTATTACAACGGACAATAGCATTATTTAAACCCCCAAACGGCAGAACCGGAACAGCGGTTTTGCCGTTTTTTTCTTGTCCTGAACCCTGATTTTAGCAAGATTTAAATCCTGTCCATCTTGAGTTACCGGCACAAAGGTCAACCCTGCGCACAATAGCGTCTATGTGTCGGTTACGCAGTTCTCCAAAGGCAACACCTTGCTAAGTCGCCTCACGAAGCCGTTTGCGAGCAGGTGCACAGTCTCCGGTTTTGACACCTGTGCGTTGTAGTATGCTGCAACGCATCGGCACAGTATGCTGCAACGTACAGGCGCAGTGTGCTGCAACATACCAGCGTAGCATGATTTGTTTTGAACATGATTTTAGCAAGATTAACAGGATACCCAAGATTGCAATCCTGTTAATCTTGAGAATCCTGTAAAAATCGTGGTTCAAAACAAAAACAGGCAGGCATTGCATCCCCGTTCATTACACCTCGCCGTCTTAAAGGGGGAAAGAAGTCCCCTTCAGGAGTGTTACAATTGCACTATCGTCAATAACACCTTGTTATCGTCCGAAGCCAATCGTACAACATAAATGCCGCTTGTGCCGTTTACCGGAATGGTTATCGATTCGCCGGCAGTGCCATTATATACAATGCGTCCCTGCATGTAGGCAACAGGAAGCAGTGTAACCATCGCAAGTAAAGAATACAGCTCGTTTAACAACATAAGGGAACCTCTAAAAACTCCAATTTCATCGTTATGCTTCGGACGATAAAATGCTCATTTACCTTCATGTAAACTGCGCTTTTATCGCCTCGCAAGCCTCGAACTTTGAGTTTTTAGAGGTTCCCATAATAGAATGTGTTGTCAGCTTCAGATTTTAAGTGTCAGGAGTTTTTTTGATAGATAGTATATTCTTTCATACAGCCAAATTATCAGCCACATAAGCTCATTCCAAAACTATATTTAGCAAATGTGATTTTTATCATTTGCAGACATCTGTACATTCCGTTTTTTTGTATGAAAATTTCGGACATAAAATTGAGAACCGAAACAGAGAACGTTTATTAATTAATAATTTGTTGCAACAAATAAATGAGTTCAGAAATGGATATTAAAATGAAAGAGTTCATGGACGGCGTAAAAGCCAAGAACCCGGGCGAAGCCGAGTTTTTGCAGGCTGTTCAGGAAGTTGTAGAAACTGTTTGGGATCACTACAATGCGAATCCCCGCTATCAGGCTGCGAAAATTTTGGAACGTATGGTCGAACCCGAACGTACCGTTATTTTCAGAGTGCCTTGGGTGGACGACAAAGGCGAAGTTCAGGTTAATCGCGGTTTCAGAGTTGAATTTAACTCGGCTATCGGTCCCTACAAAGGTGGAATCCGTTTCCATCCGAGCGTAACTTTGAGCGGACTGAAATTCTTAGGTTTTGAACAAACCTTTAAAAACAGCTTGACTTCGTTGCCAATGGGTGGCGGAAAAGGCGGCTCTGATTTCAATCCAAAAGGAAAATCGGATAACGAAATCATGCGTTTTTGCCAAGCCTTTATGTGCGAACTGTTCCGCCATATCGGACCTAACACCGACGTTCCTGCGGGCGACATCGGCGTAGGCGGTCGCGAAGTGGGTTATATGTTCGGAATGTACAAAAAATTAGCAAACGAATTTACAGGCGTTTTCACCGGTAAAGGTCGTGAATTTGGCGGAAGCATCATCCGCCCCGAAGCTACAGGTTTTGGCGCTATCTACTTTGTGCAAGAAATGCTCAAGGCAAAAGGCAAAGATTTGAAAGGCTTACGAGTTGCCATTTCAGGCTTTGGAAACGTAGCTTGGGGCGCTGCCATGAAGGCTACCGAACTGGGCGCAAAAGTGGTTACCATTTCGGGACCCGACGGTTACGTTTACGATCCCAATGGTTTGAACGACGACAAAATCAACTACATGGTTGAACTTCGTAACTCGAATCAGGACATTGTTAGCCCGTATGCTAAAAAATACGGCGTAGAATTTTTTGCAGGCAAAAAACCTTGGGAACAAAAGGTGGACATCGCAATTCCCTGCGCAATTCAGAACGAGTTGAACGAAAAAGATGCTCAAACGCTTATCGACGGTGGCTGCTGGCTGATTGCCGAGGCATCGAATATGGGCTGTACTGCCGAAGCCGCCAACCTTGCCACGCAAAAAATTACCTTTGCACCGGGTAAGGCTGTAAATGCTGGCGGTGTTGCCGTATCAGGTCTCGAAATGACCCAGAACAGCATGCGTCTTGGATGGACTGCCGAAGAGGTGGACGACAAATTGCATCAGATTATGACCAACATTCATGCAACTTGCGTTAAATTCGGTACCGAAGCCAACGGAAAAATCAACTATATCAAAGGCGCCAACATTGGCGGTTTTGTAAAAGTTGCCGAAGCTATGATGGCTCAAGGTATTGTTTAAATAAATAATTTCTGTTTTCTTAATTCCTCCCCAAGATGGGGAGGAATTTTTTTATGCAGGATACATCTGTTTCTCATGCTATTTGTTTATCCTTGCTGGTTGATTCAAGCAGTACAATTAGTTATTGTCGAAAGATATTGGTCAAACTCGCTACCTTTCAGCTTTATTAACTCATGTTACGCAAACAGCCTTGAAAAGGCTGAATATTGGCTCCGCCGATTTTCAATTCATAACCGCAAGCGAGCGGAGCGTTGCCTGCGGAAAATGACATTAGTATCTCCCTGCCCGCAAGGGTAGAACAGATGTAAAAGTGCAGGTTCTGCCCTTACGGGCAGCTGTGCTGTTGTCTGTTTGCCGTAAGCTGCGCTTCGCTTGCATACGGTTATGAAGAGTTAGCCTTTTCAAAGCTATCAAAAGTAATACTGCGTAACATGAGATAATAAATATGTCCCTGCTTTAATATAACAATTAAGGGGAACTTGACTTAATTTCCATTTGTTAATTCAAAGCTCAATAAACTGTTAAACAAAAATATGTATTTTTGCAAGCTAAAATTTTAAAGATACTCAAATGAACTACACCTTATTTTCTGAAAAAATGAAGTTGGCAGATTTGATACTCGCCAACTATAAGTTGCTATATGTGTTCCCTTGCTTTGGAATAGAACTTGGCTTT
>JAITVO010000167.1 GCA_031285765.1 Cytophagaceae bacterium
CCAGGTTTCACCGCAACAAACCGGCCACCAATACCGACATGGAAGCCTTTCAGAAGCATGTAGAAGCGTACCCAGACAGCTATATAGCCCTGATTTAAATTCCATTGAAAAAAATGAGCGCAGGCTAAAAGCATCAAAAAAAGAAAAGATGTAATCTGTATCAACTTTTTTAAACTTATTTATTGTGAATCTTTATATGGAGTTAGCTATATGGCTCCTGTCTCTTTTGAGGTGCGTCCTTCCGATTTTATCAATATATTTTGGCAGCGCATACGAAAACTGTGGCTCTTGCCTTCTTTCAGTACTGTCTATAACTCCTTACGCTGCGTTGTGGTTAGAACAGGGGTATTTACTCGTCCCATACTGGGAAACAAAGATAATAATTTAAACTAATTTATAAATAGTACTTATTTGAATTATTACATCATTCACGTTTGCGCACAGACATCTGTCATTTCATTAACCCTAACAGGGTTCTAAACTCTGTTAGGGTTTTCTGTGTTAGTATTTGGATAATCTGTGAGATATCAAAAATATTTATGAAAATTTTCGACCATATTGCTTGCAGATAAATGAATTTTATCTACATTTGTCGCCGAAATCAACGCGGAAATAGCTCAGTTGGTAGAGCATCAGCTTCCCAAGCTGAGGGTCGCGAGTTCGAGCCTCGTTTTCCGCTCGCAGCAAAAGTAAAAACACTCAACATAAGCATTATGCAATGCTCTGTTTACTTGTAGCGTTTTTACTTTTATTGTTTTCACACATTATTATCTATAATAATTCTATAAAAGCATCCTGTCGAAATGAACGAACTTGAATTGAAATACGGCTGCAATCCCAACCAGAAGCCGTCGCGTATTTTTATGCTTGCCGGCGAATTGCCGGTTACGGTGTTAAACGGTCGTCCAGGATACATTAACTTTATGGACGCGCTCAACGGCTGGCAGCTAGTAAAAGAACTGAAAGCGGCAACCGGTTTGCCTGCCGCTGCATCGTTTAAACACGTAAGCCCTGCCGGCGCTGCAGTTGGTGTAGAAATGAACGATACGCTGAAGAAAATCTGTTTTGTAGATGATTTAAAACTGTCACCGCTGGCAACCGCTTATGCACGTGCTCGTGGTGCCGACCGTATGTCGTCGTATGGCGATTTTATTGCGTTAAGCGATGTTTGCGACGATGAAACCGCACGCATGATAAACCGCGAAGTGTCGGACGGAGTGATTGCTCCCACCTATTCTGCCAAAGCGCTCGAAATACTGAAGAACAAGCGTAACGGAAGCTACAATGTGATTCAAATAGATAAGGCATACCAGCCCCAACCATTAGAACATAAGGATGTTTTCGGCGTTACTTTTGAGCAGGGGCGAAATGAAATTAAGTTAGACGAGTCGCTGTTTGGCAATATTCCTACCCATAATAAGAACTTTCCGGCAGAGGCAAAACGCGATTTGCTGATTGCGCTTATCATCCTTAAATATACACACTCCAACTCAGTATGCTATGCCAAAGATGGACAAGCAATCGGCATTGGCGCCGGGCAGCAGAGCCGTATTCACTGTACGCGGCTAGCGGGTAGCAAAGCCGACAACTGGTATATGCGCCAGCACCCAAAAGTGCTGAACCTCCCTTTCATCAATGGCATTCGACGAGCCGACCGCGATAATACGATTGACGTATATATGTCCGACGAATCACTTGATGTACTTGCCGACGGCGCATGGCAACAGTTCTTTGCCCACAAGCCGGAAGCTCTCACCCGCGACGAAAAACGCGAATGGCTCAATATGTTAAAAGGCGTATCGTTGGGTTCGGATGCATTCTTTCCCTTTGGCGACAACATTGAACGTGCGCACAGAAGCGGCGTTCAATACATTGCGCAAGCCGGCGGCTCTGTGCGCGACGACCATGTAATTGACACCTGCAACAAATACGGAATCACGATGGCTTTTACAGACGTGCGGCTGTTTCATCATTAAAAAGCTGCTTGAAATCATTAGACATACTCGGAAAATAGACTAATGATTAACTTATGTTACGCATTGGCTTGAAAAATACAATTTTGGCTCCGCCGATTTTCAATTCATACCCTTAAGTTTGCAGAGCAAAAGAATGTGTAGTTTTAATTAAACAAAAACTTAGGATCAAAAAGAAAGGAACCGTACCGGTAATCTAAATAACCGTATAAGTAAAACTTGTTTGCCTGTTAAGTACCGATTCGGCTTCTTGAAATAAGAAATGAACATAGTGTTATTAAGGCGCTTGGGCATATTTCAAGTACCCTTCTTTTCTTTCCGGTTTTCAAAAGATAAAATTATAAGGCATTGTTAATTTAATATATCACCGTATTATTAAGTTTCACCATTAATAAGTTTAAAGATTTTATTATCATATATTCGGACTTGCTATAACATTTTGTTTTTCTCTTAAATCTCGCCAAATAATGTCTGATTCGACTATTATAGCTTTCAACAGTATATGTTTCGGCTTTTGTTTGCAAATGTTTTTCCGGAGGAATAAATTCTTCATAACTTTTCCAATAATCGGATGCAAAATAATTAATTTTAAGTACCCAGCATAAATTAATTGATACTATCTTTTACCACAAGGTTCACAAAGAACACACAAGGTTCACAAAAGCATAGTGCCCTTTGTGAACAACTTCGTGCTCCTTGTGGTTTACTTTTAGGGAAACTCTAAAAACTCCAATTTCTTTGTTATACTCAAACAGAAAATCAGATAAATAACAGTTCCGACAGTTTACACCCGCATCCCCATGAGTAGCACGTCGTCCACCTGTTCGTGGTCGCCTTTCCATTTGTCGTATTTTTGTGCCAGAAGCCGTTCCTGTTCGGCTATGGGTAGCTGGTGGACTTCGAGCAGGCTCTGTTTGAGCTGACGGGACGAGTATTTCTTTTCGTGTTCGCCGCCAAACTGGTCGGCGTATCCGTCGGAAAAGATGTACACCGCATCGCCCGGAACAAGCGATATCAGGTTGTTGGTAAACGCCTGCCTGCCGTGGTCGGAGTAGGCTACGGGCATTTTGTCCGCTTTAACAACCTGTAGTTCGCCGTTGCGGATTAATATGAGCGGGTTGTTGGCGCCTGCATACTGGAGGGTCATACTGTCGCGGTCAATGATGCACAGGGCGATATCCATCCCGTCTTTGGCTTCAATTTCGACAGATTTTCCGGTTTGCCCCAGCGATGTAATAACGTTTTCGCGCAGCCGGTTCAGTATTTCGTTGGCATAGATGGTGTGGTGGCTACTCACAATTTCGTTGAGAAAGGCTACGCCGAGCATGCTCATAAAGGCTCCGGGTACACCGTGTCCAGTGCAGTCGGCAGCTACAATAACGAGTTTGTTTTCCAGTTTCGACATCCAGTAAAAATCGCCGCTCACAATGTCGCGCGGACGGTAAAAAATGAACATATCGATGTCGTTCTTCAGCATCTGACGTTCGGGCAGCACTGCGTTCTGGATGCGGCGGGCATAGAGGATGCTGTCGGTAATTTCGCGGTTTTGGCGGGCAATGTGGTCACGCTGTTCGGTGATTTCTTCATTCTGGTGGGCAATGCGGTCGCGCTGTTCGGTGATTTCGCGGTTTTTGATTTCCAGTTCACGGTTGATGCGCTTTTTTTGGCGGTAGCTGACAAAGACTGCGATTCCGAAAACGGCGAGCAGCGCTATCAGCAAACTTCCCAGCAAAATAATGATGTGCTGCATTTTCAGCTGTGCGAGCTGCCGGTTGAGCTGTGTGCTGAGGGTGCCTATTTGCGTTTGTTTGGCGGTTATCTCGCTGCTTATCCGGGTATTGATGCGGTTCTGTTCGTCTATTTCTCGCTGCTTTTGGGCAATTTGCTCTTCCTGACGGACAATTGCATGCTCCTGCTGTGCAAGTTCGTGCTGCTTGTTGACAATGTTGGCGGCAAGCGATGCAAGTTGTGTTTGCTGACGGTCAATTTCGGCTACCTGCATGGCTATTGCTTTTTCCTGCGCTGCCATTTTCTGCTGTTGACGGGCAATTTCCTGCTGCTGTACATCAATTTCGTGGCGCTGTTGTGCTGTTACTTCTTTTTCCTCGCGCAGTTCGCGGCGGGTTTCCCTGAAAAGGAGTTCCCAGTCTTCTCTGTTTTTAACGGCGCCAAAGGGCAGCACCTGCATGTAGGTGAAACCTTCGTCTTTCAGCGCTTGTTCGTTCACTTCGTAGTAAATGAGGCTGTCTACTGCCACAAAGTTAATCATGGAGTGGCGAAACACACCTGCTTCGGTAATCAGTAGCGTACCTTTGCCGCGCAGTGTTCGCCTCAGGCTGTCGATGTTTACATCGGGATGCCAGTTTTTGTTGATGTACAGAATGTGGAGCGGCGGCAGGCTATCAATGCTGCTCAACGGTTGAACGGTTAGCTTTTTGTCGCGCAGATTGGCGGGTATTGCCTGCCTCATCATTTCGCTGCTCAGTTCGGACGATTTTTCGAGTACGCCCATTACCAGTGCGGTTTCGTTGCCGCGCCACGTAATTTGGCGGATGAATCCGCAAATGTACTTTGCCCTCTCTTTGCCGGCAAAACCGCCTTCGGGTGCAACCGCAAAACTGCCTGCCAGCAGCGCCGTTGCACAGAACAGTTTTACGGATAAGATGATTACTTTTCTTTTCATTGCTACTTTCAATTAAATTTGTCTGGTGTTATGTTTGCGGTGAATTATTGAGGGTTAATTGATTACCGCCGTACACAGTTGCAATTAATCGCACCCATACCGTGTTTGCACCATTGATATTGCCGTTTATATGAGGGTGGGGCTTGCCCCACCCATACAGATTACATACATTCAATGAGGTTGAACGGAATGTTAATCAAATTCCTGTATTCTTCGCCTGCCTCTAACATATACTCGTCGAGACAGTACCAGTTGACGATTACTGAAACGCCTCCATTATGCAGTTTTATCAATTTTCTCATAAATTCGAACAGCATCTTGCCTGATGCGCTGTTTTGGTATTCGATGCAAAAACTTGCTGTTACAGTATGTGTTATTGTTTTAGCCCGTACTGTCCATGCGTCAAGCCAGCGTATCAGTGGCATATAGTATTCAAAACTGTCTTCAGGTATTGAACGCCCTTTTATAAGCAGCATGCCGGCAGGCATGTTAAAGTAAATATCCGGCGTCTTGGGCGATGCCTCGCGTATAAGCAGCGAGGGCGGCTCATTTTGCATTGTCGTAGTGTGTTCGGCATTGCAACTGTTGTTTGATGTGTCCATATCGTTAAATATTACGGTTACTGGCACGTTACGCTGGGCAGCAGTTCGGCTTCGTCGAGTTCGTCGCCGCAGGCTTCAAACGTTTCCTTTGTAACGCTGTTGGTGCAGGTTTTGCACTCTTTTGAATCGTCGGCGCACGCGCCAAAAACAACCGCGCCAAACAGCAGCGCTGCTGCACAGAATAACTTTACAGATGAAATAATTACTTTCTTTTTCATTAGGTCTATTTTTAATATTAAATTCAGTTGTTGTGAAACGTTATTTTTACAGGATGGCAGGGATGTTAATTCTGTTTACCGAGGTCAGGACGGCAGGGGGCGAATGTGGGTGATGTCGCACTTTGTTTCGCCTCTGCCGTTACTGTATATATTCAATGAGGGTGAACGGAAGTTTAATCAAATCTCTGTAATCTTCTCCTGCTTCTAACATATCATCGTCTTCGTAATACCATTTGATGGTTACGTCAACACCTTTAAGGTTCAGCATTACAAGTTTTTTCATAAATTCGTATAACATCTTGCTTGATGTTGTGTTAAAATATTCTATGTAAAAACTTACTGTTACGGGATGCGTTACCTTATCAGCAATGTTTACCCATTCACCAAGCCAGTGCAGCAGTGGGGCATAGTACTCCAGACTGTTCTCGTGCAGCGAACGTCCCGATATTTTAAGCACCCCCTCCTGCATGTTGAAGTAAACTTCCGGCGTTTTGCGTTGTGTATCTGGCTCGCGTGTAAGCAACGGGGGCGGTTCAATTTTTGCTGCTTGTGTCTGTTCAACACTGCAACTGCTATCTGATGTTTTCATATTGGTAAATATGTAAATATTACGGTTACTGGCACGTTACGCTAGGCAGCAGTTCGGCTTCGTCGAGTTCGGCGCCGCAGGCTTCAAACGTTTCTTTCGTAATACTGTTGGTACAGGTTTTACACTCTTTGGAGTTGTCGGCGCACGCGCTGGAAGCAATTGCGCCAAACAGAAGCGCTGCTGCACAGAATAACTTTACGGATGAAATAATTACTTTCCTTCTTCATTTTGTACTTGATATATTAATTGTTAATCTGCAAATAGGTTTAAACAGGAGCAAAGAGTTCCCCAACATCCGAAGTGATTGCTTCAATATTTTTAAATTTTTTCCACACGCGGGCAGTGCGGTAGGCTGCCAACGAGCCTTTTGGCACGCGCAGCACACAATTCTTTTTGTCAATACCACTAAAGATAATAAACACATTAAACACATTGCCTTTAATTGCCTGTGGCGTGGTTGCATGGTTAACGATTTCGGCTAAACCGGCACAAGCGTAAAAAGCATACTTTCCGATGGCTGTTACCGAATTGCTAACAGTAACGGTAACAAGTCCGGAACAGTTGGTAAAAGCATAATCCCCGATGGCTGTTACCGAATTACCAATAATGACTGAGGTCAAGCCTGCGCAATTGAAAAAAGCTCCTTCCCCAATGGCTGTTACCGAATTGGGAATCATAATGGAAGTCAAACTGCTACATTCACTAAAAGCATACTCCCCGATGGCTGTTACCAAGTTGGGAATCGTAACAGAGGTCAAACCATTGCATCCGCAAAAAGCATGTTCCCCAATGGCTGTTGCCGAATTGGGAATTGTAACGGAGGCTAAACTGCTACAACCCAGAAAAGCATGCTTTCCAATGGCTGTTACCGATTCGGGGATTGTAACGGAGGCTAAACTGCTACAACCCAGAAAAGCTTGCTCCTCGATGGCTGTTACCGATTCGGGGATGGCATACACTCCGGTTTTTCCGCCCGGACAGCGTATCAGCGCTGTTTTATCCTTATTAAACAGCACGCCATTTTCGCTCGAATAGCTTGCGTTGCCCAATGTTGCTTCTATAGATGTTAAATCAGAACTGAAGGAAAAAGCAACATTTTCAATTGTGGTTACCGAATTGGGAATGATGTACGACGTCGCTGTTTTTTTGCACGGATACTGTATCAGTGCTGTTTTATTCTTATTGAACAGCACGCCGTTTTCGCTCGAATAGTTCGGGTTGTCCGATGCTACTTCGATAAAGGTTAAGCCGTCGCAATCGGAAAAAGCACTTTCCCCAATGACTGTTACCGATTGAGGAATAAAAACAGATGTCAGGCCTTCGCATTCGTAAAAAGCATACGCTCCGATGCCTGTAACGCTGTTGCCAATTACCACCTGTGCAATGGATTTTCGATGATTGTACCATGGTGCACCGTCGCTGTAGTCGGGCATAGCACCCCTGCCGCTAATAGTGAGTGTGCCGTTTGCAAAACTCCACGCAAGTGGTCCTGCTTTTCCATTGATATTTCCCATCTTCACAATCTCAAAATATTTCCATACTTCGGCAGCACGGTAGGCTGTCAGTGAGCCTTTCGGCACATGAAGCACACATTCGCCCCTATCAATGTTACCACCGCTGAATATATCTCCATATTCAAAAATAATTGCCTGTGGTGTGGTTGCATAGTTGGTGATTTCGGTTAAGCCATTGCAAAAGGCAAAAGCCGACAACCCAATTTCTGTTACCGAACCGGGAATGGTAACGGAGGTTAAGCCATCGCAAAAGGCAAAAGCCCCCTCCCCGATGGCTGTTACCGAATTGGGAATGATGTACGACGTCGCTGTTTTTTTGCACGGATAGTCTATCAGTAGTGTTTTATTCTTATTGAACAGCACGCCGTTTTCGCTCGAATAGTTCGGGTTGTCCGATGCTACTTCGATAAAGGTTAAGCCGTCGCAATCGGAAAAAGCATACTTACCGATACTGGTAACACCGCTGCCTATTTCCACAGCGGTAATAGAATTGCGGTAATCATACCACGGCATACCGGTTGAAGTGTAGTCGGGCATAGCACCCGTACCGCTAATGGTAAGCGTGCCGTTAGTAATGCTCCACGCAAGTGGGCCTGTTGTACCGCTCTGTGCATGGGCGGTGGCTGCTGCGGCGTACAGCAGGCAGCCGCATAAAAACAGAATGGATGTAAACTTTTTCATTGGTACTTGGTACATTAATAACGAATGTCGAACTTCGTTTCGCCCCTGCTAATAAAAATCCCACATCAGTCCTTCGGGAAGAATTGTGGTCATCTCGTTAGGGTCGTTGCCCTGCATGTGCATAATGTCGGCAACAAAGTTCCAGCCCTTTTTCAGATTGCAGCTGTACTTCGTACCGTCTTCGTTTGTACCTGTAATATCCACATCCTTGTCCACGTAGAAAATATACGTTTCGGCATACAGCGCATTATCGTCACGCTCGTAACAAAAGCGCCCTGCGATACTGCCGTCTTTTAAGCCTTCGATGGTTGCCTCGCACGCTTTTGCTGAAAGGTCGCTGATGGTTGCACCATCGCCTCCGCCTATTATACTGCTTACAGGGCGAAGGAGTTTCGTGTCCACAGTTTCGGGCAGTTCCAGAGTAAACCGGTCGCCTTTCACCTCTGTCGTTACTAAGGGCGAGTTTGCCTGATTACCTATTACGTCTATGTAGAGGCAAGCTGCATCGGCTTCGCCGGATACGCCCTCTACTTCGGCTGTGATGGTTCGCATTGAGCCGCCGTTACCACAGCCTGCCAAAAATATACCTGCCATCAATATGGCTGATACCGAAAATAAACTTCTTTTAATACTGAACATAATAACTTGAATTAATTAATAAATGAGCAGCCTTGAAAAGGCTAAATCTTCATAACCGCACCGGCGAGCGGAGCGTTGCCTGCGGAAAATGATGTTCGTATCTTCCTGCCTGCAAGGGCAGAACAGATGTGAAAGTACAGGTTCTGCCCTTGCGGGCAGCTGTGCTGTTGTCTGTTTGCCGTAAGCTGCGCTTCGCTTGCATACGGTTATGAAGATTAGGCTTTTCAAGCCAAGTGCATAACATTAATTAATAAATGAGCGCTTACTTAACTGCAATTATTCTCCTTTTTACCCTTACGGGGAATAACACCTTGCTGGCTGCATTTCGAGCAGGAGGGGATGGCGATTCATCTTCCTGTCTTTCATGCTTATTGCAGGTGCATATCCCTGTTGGCACTCGACAACCATGCTTGTTGGCACTCGACAATCATCCCTGTTGGCACCCGACAAGCATCCTTGTTGGCACTCGACAACCATCCTTGTTGGCACCCGACAACCATCCTTGTTGGCGTCCGACAACCATCCTTGTTGGCGCCCGACAACCATCCTTGTTGGCGCCCGACAAATTATACATAATAAACAGATTAAACAGTTATCAGCCGGAACTGCCAGCTGACAGCTTGTGATTAAGTAAGTGCTCATAATTAATTCACATTATCCTGCATCGGCAATGGGGCATGCCCCATTGTTGCTTCTGTTCGCAAATCAATTTTATTTGAGTACTTACTTATGTGAAATAATTAT
>JAITVO010000290.1 GCA_031285765.1 Cytophagaceae bacterium
CTCTAAAAACTCCAATTTCTTCGTTATGCTTCGGACGATAAAATGCTCATTTACCTTCATGTAAACTGCGCTTTTATCGCCTCGCAAGCCTCGAACTTTGAGTTTTTAGAGGTTCCCTAATGTTAATTGACAATACCTTTTTCATTGTCAATTGTTCATTCTCAATTAAGTTGTATCTTTGCCGGTGAAATTAAAAAATACAGAAGAGATGGAAACAAAAGTACTGGACAAGCAAACGAGCAACAAGATAAGTTTTATCGCATTCATCATTCCCGAATTTGCGTCCGGATATAAAATGAGTATGCCCAAGGCATATCTGTATTTAAAGCAGTTTGGGGGATTGATTATCTGTTCAAGCACTGGTGGGCGTTGCATACCGACAACCCTTGCTGGGCTATCAGAAGCATGGCACAGGTTTGCCGTAATAATGGAGGGTACTTGCAATGATTGTGTATCACGGCAGTTATACGAAGATAAACGAAATAGATTTGTCGATGACTGTGCCCCGCAAAGATTTCGGCAAGGGGTTTTACGTTACGAAGTTTCGCCCGCAGGCTGGCGGTTGAACCGGTACATGAAGCCTCTGCTATTTGCAATTTATTTCCGCTTGAGTATACGTCCCCATCAGTTACTTAAGTAATGGCTTGTATTAAGTCCAAAGGTTTCAATCTTCATAATCGTATGCAAGCTGGTCGCTGAGCTTGTCGAAGCGTAGCTTACGGATAGAAACAGAGGCATCACAATCTGCTGCCTGCAAAGGCAGAACATCGTAACAAGCAAGTCGGAAAAAGTTCCGCCTTTACAGGCGGAACTTTTTTGCATTATCGCTACCGCAGGCAACGCTTCGCTTGCCGTGCAGTTATGAAAATTGAGGCTTTTCAAGCCATTTCTTATTCCGAACTCACGTAACATATCCACCGTTATTTTCCAAAGATGCCTATTTTTTCTTTCTACTGTAAAATGACGCCAAATGCACCGTTTTTCGGCAGTTTTTTGCGTATGCGGTAGCGCACGGTGTGTACGCTTGCTGGTTCAATGTTGAAGAGCATACTTATGTCCTTCGCATCCATGCCGGCGGCAAAGCAGGCGGTGTATTTCATGTCCATAGCGGTAATTTTTGTTTCGGATATGCAGTAAATCTGTTCGAGGAGTTTCAGGTCAATTTGCGGGAGGCGCTCAAGATAGCTCTGTTTTGCCTCGCGGCTGATAAACTGATTTGCCGAAACCATTTGCGCAATGTGGTCAACCGTATTCTGTACGGGGCTTTGCTCAATCTGTTGCTGCGCGGTACGTATTTTTTCCAGTTCGTTTTGGCGCAACTCGGCAAGCAGAGCGGTTTCGTAGAGTTGTTGCTCGGCATTTTTCCGTTTCAGGCGGTTTGCCCGTATCAGCAAAACGGTGGCGCCAATCAGCGCCAGCAACAAACCGGTCAGCAGCCATGCAATGTGCTGTACGGCTCTTTTTTCGGCGGTAAGGGTCTGTATTTTGAATTCCTTTTTTTCGGCTTCGTATTTTGCCGACATGTCGTTAATAGCCTGCACTTTTTCGGTTTCGTAGCGTTCGGCTTCGCTTTCACGCAGCAGTTTATGATAGGCGAGCGACTGGGCTGCCTGCCCTGCCTTTTCGTAATAATCAGCCATAAACAGGTAGGCTTTGTAACGCTCTTCGTTTACGTTCCGGTAGCCTTTCAGCGAGTCGAGCATGGCAAGCGCACCGCTCATGCTCAGGTAGGCTTGCTGTGTTTTACCAAGCCGAGCGAGGGCGCTGGTGCGAATTTGGGCAATGTATATTTTCAGCTCCAGCACGGCGTTCCATTCATTTGTACGGCTGCGCCACTCTTTTTCAATCATTGCCGAAGCCATGTCGAGGTTGTGGAAAATTGAATCAGTCTGTTCGGGGTAATACTCGTCGAACGCCTTTGCGAGATACCAGTAGGCATAGCCGTGCATCCAGTGAGGATCCAGCTCTTCAAGGCTGTTTTCCACCAGCGCAATATTTCGCCTCACGTAGTGCATCACCGAGTCTGCCAGCGTATAATTCACCGTTCCGCCGGCGGTTTTCTCCTTTTCTATCAGCAGTTCGTAATACGATTTTTTAATAACGCCATACTGGTAGAGCGACTGTTTCGATTTGTCCTTTTCGAGGTATTCCTCCATCTGGAGCAGCACGCGCCGCATTCCGTTCATGTCTTTTATCTCAAAAAAATTACTGACAATTACATAGAGCATTTCCGACGATTTCACATAATTGCCAATCCGGTCGTAATGTGTAATTGCGCGGTAAAGATGGTCGTGCGCCCGCTTTACGTCGCCGCGCTTCATCTCCGTAAAGCCGCTTGCGGTGAAACTCCGTGCGCAAACAGTGTCGTTGCCCGACTGCAGTGCTGCTTCGAGCGATTTTTCGGTAAACAGCTGCTCCCGCTCGTTGCGGTCGCTGCCGCCGCGCTCGCGGTAGCAAAAACCTATAATAGTATAAAGTCGCGACAGGCGTGCCAGCTGTTCCGATTGGTTTTTCCAAGTTTTTTGCACAAAGGGATAAATTACGTCCATGCCCAGCGTTTCGGCTTCATTGGGCGCGGCGTGGTAAAACATCAGGTTGATGGCGTTGCGGAAGCGGGTTTCGTGCGTTAGTGTGTCGGTATTCAAAATCGCCCGAATGCTGTCGTCGATATTTATCTGCCCGTAAACCGAAACCGCCGAAAGCAGGCAAAAGGCTGTAATAATACGGAATTTGGAATGTTGCATAATCATAATTACAGGATCCCAGCGTTTGGGGGCATTCGGGTCGCCCTGTTTGCTGCGTTCGGTTTTGTTGAAAAAAATGGACATAATCCTTTTGTTTTATGCGAAAATAAATACTGATTATTTCTTTTAAGCGTTGTAAAATAGCGGCTGCAAAGATAGGGATGGTTTTGGAATATGCAAGTGGGGGGAAGTAATAATTAGCAGTTAATAATTGATGGGGGCATAATAATGCTGGGCAGACCTGTGTGTCTGCCTTACATATTACCCCTAAATCCCCTAAAGGGGACTTTAAGCCCCCTTTGGGGGGTTAGTTCATCAAATGCACTTTCGTGGATAACACCCTGTTATCGTCCGAAACAATTCTTACAACATAGATTCCGCCGACGCCGTTTACCGGAATTGTCTCGGCTGTAGAAACGCGGCGCGCCACGTCTCTACAGTCGTGCGTAAGGTCTGTGCGCATCCCAAAACTAAAAAAATCCAAAAACCACTTTCACTTTAGTATAAAAATCCGGCTTACGCCGGTCTGCAATTCCAGCCTTTATTTTTTCTCATGATTTATTTGCATCTTTGCATTCTGCTTCAATTTGGGGAAGCCTCGTCCAAATTTGGGGAAGCTCCGTCCTAATTTTGGGAAGCCTCGTCCTAATTTGGGGAAGCCCTGTCCTAATTTGGGGAAGCTCCGTCCAAATTTGGGGAAACGCTGTCCGAATTTGGGGAAACGCTGTCCGAATTTGGGGAAACACCGTCCGCTGTGTTTTAAAAGGAAACCGGCACTCCGGACGGATTAAGCAAACGGATTCCATTACATGTATTAAAACAGACTTATGGCCAAGAAATCGTATTCCGAAATCATCAAAAATGCCGAAG
>JAITVO010000337.1 GCA_031285765.1 Cytophagaceae bacterium
CCTCAATGAGTTTTGCTACAAGTTTAACCGGAGATACCTGGGTGAAAAAATATTTGATAGAATCTTGATTGCCGCCGTTGATAGCAAAAATACATTCAGGTGCAAAATCCGATAGTCAAATATTTAATATGAAAATTTTATTTTAATTGTTTAAGCAGCAAATCTATTTGCAATCGTATTTTATAGAGAGCTGTTATCATATCTGCACGAAAATCAAACAGATTAGTCAAAAACTCAAATTTGCGTTTCAAGATACGGTCATAAAACAGTATCTTGCGTAATTTTAATATTAACTCGATATTTTTTTCTTTAACTGTAATCTTTATTACAGAGTCTTCTCTTACGCCACTGTACACACACTTATTTATATCATTATTATTTAGTATTTTATAAATAAAGCCACCTCTTATCTGGATTAAAAAATAGTTTCGTTATATGTAAATTCATCAAATGACTTATAATCATTATATCCCTTATTAAAAACATAAATCTTATCAAATGATAACGACTTTGTTGCAACGAATAACATTTTGTCTTTTAAATAATTATAATCGTCAATTTTTGACTGGTTTTGATGGGCATTTTAAATAATCGTTTAAAAATAAACTGTTTATCAAAAATTGCTGATTAAAAATAAAACACGTAAATAATTAATAATCAAGTCATCATCGTTGCAACAACGTCAATGATAACTATAATTTATTCTGCAAAATATGGTCGTTAATGGCTGCAGAAGTATGTCCATTGCAAATTCGGTTTTGCAAATACAAAGCCACAACTTTTGCGGACTAATTTGTAGTCTGCATTTTTGATCGGACAACAATGAATTTATTTACATAGTAACAACCATGAGTTATAATCCAAACATTATTTTACAAATACAACATCAATAGAACGATTTTGTATAAAACAATAACCTCGTTACCTCATTTTATCTACTATATTAATATGGTTTAGGATGGGTGAAATATCTGTTTCTACTGAGGTTGCTTTATATGTAAATGAGACTTTATGGCACTCAATTTATAACCGATTATAGTACAATAATATCAACTCTCTAACTGGGCTTGTATAATTATTATTTGCAGTTTGTTTATGATTCATATACAGATAAAAAAAACCCGCCTGAAAATGGCGGGTTATACAATTCTTTCAAGAAAAGACTACTCGGCTTGTGGTTCTGCGGGAGTTTCGGTTTCTTCAGCCTGTTCAACTTCCTCAGCTTTTTCTTCCTCAACTTTTGCTTCGGCTGCCAGTTCAGCGTTCCTTTTGGCTAATTGTGCCGCTCTCTCTTCATTCACTTTGCTTTCTTCTTTGAAGCGAGCCTTTTGAACTTCTGTTTTCTCTTTGCTCAACAGTTCTTTTTTAGAGTTGATTTTTATCTCTTTTTCGTTGAGCCATTTTTGAAAACGACGTTCAGCTTCGACTTCATCAAATGCGCCTTTCTTTACTCCTTCGAGAAGGTGTTTTTTCATCAAAACACCTTTGTAACTCAAAATTGCACGGGCTGTATCAGTAGGTTGAGCGCCATTGCTAAGCCATTTCATTGCCTTATCAATATCAAGGTCAATAGAAGCAGGATTTGTGTTGGGATTGTAAGAGCCAATCCTTTCAATATACCTGCCATCTCGTGGCGCCCTGCTATCAGCTACCACAATGTGGTAGTAAGCATACCTTTTACGTCCATGTCGTGCTAATCTGATTTTTACAGACATCTAATTAAATTTTTAAATTAAACAACCTACTTTTTTGCGGCTGCAAAGATAAGGTATTTTTTTTTGTTGCAAATGTTTTACGAGATATTTTTAGTGCAGATGTGCACAATTTCTATTTCAGTTCCAATACTGAAGCCATTCTCACGATAGTATAGCAATTGTGCAAAAATGTTTACTATACTGGGTTGTTAAAAAAACAAAAGCATGTAAAATCTCTTTTGACTGATTAAAACAACCTCAGAAACTGATAGAAAGACAAAAATAATAACCTCATTATCTACCCTGTAGGAAATAGAATAAGGTAATGAGATGGATATTGAATTATGTCATATCTACAGAGGTTGCCCTGTTTACAAAATAAGGCTTAATCAACAATCATGCTGTTACTTATTTCACGATTATTGATTTGGTACTCAATAAGTATAATTGTTCTAAAAAAAGCATCACCCATCTTTCCCTCTCTCTTGCAAAGAGAAGGCGATGATAAAACGTGAAACAACTATTTCGCAGCAATAACCTCAAATACAGCTAATAAAGTCATCTGCGCACTGTTGAGCGCCAGTTTGCCGTCATCTGTAATTGTATAGTTGTCTGCTGTTTCAAATATCTTCAGTAGAGTTGTTTCGATTTCCATGTTCATGCAGGCTTTGCGCGTAGAAAGCATTTGCGAAAAGGTAATGCGATTGTCATCCTTTATTTCATAAGTACCCGAAAATGTGTTGCATCCGCCGTTGCCGTTAATGCGATTGCCTTCAATTTTAAAAATGACATGAGGCTCGCCGGGTAATTTATTTTCGGGGTCTAATGGTTTCCCGTTGATTTCCGTAAGTTTCCAGTATTTTTCAACCAGTCTGCCGTCTGCTTTGCGAAGGATGTAATTGTTTTCCAACTCGCCTGTAATGCGATTGCCATCGGTGTCGAGGCAATAAATCATGCCTTTGTCAATCTGGTATGTGTTGGGCACGCTCACGCCTTCGAGTGTAATGATGTCGGCGGCTTCGTTCAGGCTAAATTTTCCGATTGTTTCAAATACGTCGTCGGATTTGCCAATGAATTTGGTTCGTAAAATATACAAACCGTCCGATTTCAAGTTAAGAGATGTTTCGACTCCGGGGCAGTCGGCACAGGGTATAACGCCTGTGTACGTTCCTTCCAAGTCAGGGGCTATAATGCCACTGTCAACTGTTTTCACAGTTGTTTCGGTTTGCGATTTGTTTCCCGTTAAAACACAGGAATTCATGCTAAGAGCGATAACTGTTATCGCTGCAATAAACAATTTAGTTTTCATATCCGTATTATTTTAGAGGTTATTTGAATATTATTATCGAACAAGGCAGAAAAGTGTACTTTACCTTTTCACATCCTTTCTATCAAACTGCTGACAAAAATAATTTATGTGTACGAAAAAAGCAAGCAAAAATTAGAAAAAAAAAGAACAATAAAATTTTGAACCACAACTCTATTATCTAAAAGTTATTAATTGACTCCCCTCACTCCGATTGCCGTTTTCAAGGTGTCTTTTTCTCCAGCCCTCCTTTGGAGGTAAGAGTTGTTAAATTCTCTTTTTAGTTGAAGTTTTTTACTGTGTTTTATTAGTTCTGTTACGAGAGTTTTTTATTAAAGATAACATTTCAATTAAAATCCATAACTCTTTTTGTATTATACAGCAATCAAATCAAAGAACCAATAGCCTAAAAAAGAGAATTTAACAGCCCTGCATACTGCATGTCTGCCATAAAACGGAATGCCGAGTAGATAGCAGCGTTCCACTGCTGTTGCGCACTCTGTTCAGACATAAAAACAAAAGGCAGCTGCAATGGTCTGTTGCGGCTGCCTTTCTATTTTGTAAAACTATTTACCTTACTTTTTGAAAACCAGCTTTACTTCGTATCTGGTAAAACCTGCGCCTCTGTAAGTTGTTTTAATCGTATTTCCTTCTTCTTCATCATAGTACGAATACTCCTCTCAAGATTGTTGCTTGCGGTGGTAAGCACATCCTTTGACACCGGTGATGGGCGATCCGTCGGCAGATGTGCCGTTTTCTGCTTCCACAGTTTCGGTTTTCAACAACGTCCTTGATTAATTTTCCAGTTTATTCATATTCAATCTATTATTTTTACAGATTTGCAAAAATGGGTGTCCCATTGTAAATTTGCATATGTTTCGTCAAAAGCGTAACAAATCAGGTAGTGTCAGCATCCAGTCATTAGTAAAATCCAGAGGTTGCTATAAAATAGTTGAGAGTATTGGTTCAGGAAATAGTGAACAGGAGATTTCTACCTTGATGCTCAAAGTCCGTTCCGTCATGAAGCTGTTGGAAGGAAACTTTGAACTGTTCACCGATGAAGAAAAGTCCAATTATGAGCATATCATTTCTTCGATTGGCAACAACCAGATACAAGTGATTGATCCGGAACTGATTTACGGGCGTTTGTCTGATAATATTGGTTACAATCGGATAACCAACAGGCTTTTCAGTCATTTGGTTATCACCCGTTTGTATATATAATTCCGGCAGCAAGCTAAAAACGATTTATTTGAAGGTAATATCTTCGAGGGGCATACGCTTACCCCTGTGTTGAAGAAATTTGGACATCATTTCAAGTTAAACAAACCCATCGTGATTGCTGACTCCGGTCTTCTTTCCCAAAAAATATAGACATACTATCCGAGAACAACTATGAGTATATTTTGGGAGGTAAACCCAAAAATGAATCAAAAGCGATCAACAACTACTCTCAACAGAGCAAGAGAACTATCCAAGAGGATATACCAAATTAATGCCATGCTGCTATCTTCAGGGAAAAGCAGACAATACCCGTTGGCAATGGATCAAGAGTAGAAATAACTATACACGATGGTACTCAAAAATTCGTAGGGTGTCGCATTGGCGAAAAACAGGAGAATGGTTAATTGATAAATCTCGAATATTTTGTTGTGTCATACTTTCCGCCAAATGACCTGTCAACTGCTTCTGCACTTGCAGGAAGGCAATTGTTATCACCGACTTGACCAACAACAGGAATATTTTGTTCTGCCAATACTGTTTTTTGAACTGTAGCACCGTCCCAAAATCGTCTTCCATCAATGGCCGCATCAATTCCTCCCCAAATACCGCCGATAGCCTCCCCAGATAATCCGCCTATTAAGCCATTTTTTGTTCCGCTCCATAATGACTCACCAAAACTTTGACCGCCCAATAAACCATTTCCAAAACCTGTGGTAAAACCACCTGCTAAACCTGCACCTCCTCCTATTAACGCACCCGAAACAAAACTTGAAGTTGCTGTTGTCGCTGCACTTGTTCCTAAAAATCCTGCAGTAAAACCACCAGAAGCTGTCCCTGCCACAGGCAACATCGAACTTATTCCTGCACCAACTCCGGCACCCAATGCTCCCGCTGCCGCACCAATACCAAAATAGGCTACGCCCTGCCCAATATTTTCGATTTTATGTACATTCATAATAAAATTCATTGTACTACCAATAAAAGGGCTAAATCTTATTTTGAGGTGCTGGAAAAATAATTAGCCAAACGGAAGTGTTTATCTTCGTGCTACAAAAAAAAGTATCCCCCATGAATGACGTATTATCTGAATTAGCCTCCATGCTCCTTCCCGAGGATATTCGTTTGCATTTTTCGCTTTCTTCCATCCGGGAAGAG
>JAITVO010000019.1 GCA_031285765.1 Cytophagaceae bacterium
ACGTATAGGTTCTTTGGCAAATGCGTCAATAGCAAGACGTTAGGCGAGTGTTCGATAGCCTATCATCAATCGGCTTATCCGAAAGGGAAACCAGACGGGGAGTATAGCCTGCCGATAAACTGATAAGTCATATAGTTACCAATATGCGACTGAATCAGAAGATGAGAGATAGATACGAGGATAAAGTCTGGATTGATTGAACGATAGTCCAAGTGGTACAACTCGGAACTGTGGCGGAAGGTAACTACTAACGCCACACTGTAACACTCTCGATTCGACCTTGGAGGGTTGGGAGCAGAACAGGTTACAGCACAACTGTGATAAACAGAAACGGACGAAAGTTGTATCCGACAATCTATCAAAGCTATGTTGCCAAAGAGCTAAACGTGGATTACCTAAACCGGAACGCCGAAAGGCTATTAGGTGCAGACCTATGAAAATCCGGCAAGGTAACGGAGCCACCGTAGCAGTCCGATCGAGGGAAAGCCTCGTACATGGCGAAGGGTGGCAGCTAACATTTTTAATACAGTTTAACGGATAATGTGTGATACATTATGAGAAGTCCAGAGAAAGTATTAAACAGTCTGTCAGAGCACAGCAAATGTTCGGACTACAAGTTTGAACGACTTTACAGGGTTCTATTCAATTCGGAAATATACCTGCTCGCCTACCATAATATACAAGGTAGGCAGGGGAATATGACGGAGGGTTCCGACGGTAAGACAATCGACGGAATGAGCCTGAAACGGATTGAAAATTTGATTGGTGCGCTCAAAGATGAGTCGTATCAACCAAAACCGGCGAGAAGAACGTACATACCCAAGAAAAATGGGAAAATGCGGCCTCTCGGCATACCGTCTTTTGACGACAAATTAGTGCAGGAGGTACTGCGGATGATGATGGGAGCAATTTACGAGGGTAATTTTGAAAACACCTCGCACGGTTTCCGACCCAAACGCAGTTGCCATACGGCATTGATACAGGTGCAGAAGAATTTCACTGCGGCCAAGTGGTTTATTGAGGGCGACATTGAGGGATTTTTCGACCACATCAATCATGATGTACTTATCGGAATCCTGAAAGAGCGCATCGCAGATGACCGTTTCATCAGGCTAATGTGGAAATTTCTGAAAGCCGGTTACGTCGAAGATTGGGTATTTCATAAAACGTACAGCGGAACGCCGCAAGGTGGGATCATCAGTCCGATTCTGGCTAATATCTACCTCGACAAGCTGGACAAGTATATGAAAGAGTATGCCAATCAATTCAACAAAGGCGGTTTACGGAAAATGAATCTTGAGTACAAACAGTATTCCGGGAAAATTTGGTGGCTCGGCACAAAATTGAAGCAAACCGAGGATAAAGAAACTCGGAAAAAACTGATTGGAGCGATTAAGCAACATCAGAGAGACCGGATGCACTTACCCTCTGTCAATGAAATGGACGAGGGATATAGACGGATTAAGTACGTGAGGTACGCCGACGATTTTATTATCGGAGTGATTGGCAGTAAAGCGGACTGCGAGGTTATCAAAGAGGATATTAAGAAATTTCTCGGCGAAAAACTGAAACTGACGCTTTCCGAAGAAAAGACGCTAATCACACACGGTAATCGAATGGCAAAATTCCTCGGCTATGAAATCTATGTCCGACCGTTCTCGGATAAGACAAAAAGGAGTGAGAAATCGGGAAACCTGGTTAAAGCCTACGGCAAAAAGGTGGTTCTGGAAGTACCTATGTCCACAATGCGGGATAAACTTTTTTACTACGAAGCGATGAGAATTCATCAATTCGACGGTAAGTCGAAGTGGAAACCGACAAGCAGGACAAGGCTGATACGTCTGGACGACCTCGAAATACTGGAGGCATACAACAGGGAAATCCGTGGTTTTGCAAACTATTTCTCAATCGCCAACAACAGTTCGCACCTAAATTCTTTCAAGTACATCATGCAATATAGTATGTATAAGACTTTTGCACGGAAGTACAGCACCACAGCCCGAAAGATTATTGCGAAGTATCGACACAACAAAGACTTCGCTGTTTTCTACGAGGACAAGAAAGGCCGAAAGAAGATGAGGGTATTTTTCAACGGTAGCTTCAAGCGCAAAACAACCGCGATGGATGCGAGTTGTGACAATGTTGCCAATACAATTTTCAACACAACGGTTTCAAGTCTGATACAACGACTACAAGTCGGGAAATGCGAGTTGTGTGGGGCAACGGATAACATTGAAATACATCACGTCAAGAAACTCAAAGACTTAAAAGGCAAAGAGCCATGGAAAATCCAAATGATTGGACGTCAGAGAAAGACGTTAGCTGTATGCGTATCGTGTCACAACAAGATACACCACGGAGCAATAGACTGAATATGTTAGTGGAGAGCCGTGTGCGCCGAGAGGTGCACGCACGGTTCGGAGGCGAGTTCTTGGAAACCTGCCGTAGAGATACGGTAAGGCGCTGGGTTCTTAGCCTACGGCTGAAATCGAAGTACCTGTTCATCTTCGCCGGCGGATTGCTGGGGCTGTTCATCGTGTTTGTCGTTCTCTTCATGGTCGGCGTCAATCAGTGGGCGTGCATCGGTTTCGGTATCATCTCGGCGCCGACGCTCGTTTACGGCACGTTCCACCTGAACCGGAAGTACGGCGAACACGGCTTGATGAAGGCACAGGCAAGACGCAGCCATCCGCGGTATGTGATCAACCGCCGGAGTTTCCCCGATTATGAATTACTTACTTTTATCTCTTTCCCCGAAAATGTGCCGTATGGTTTGCCCGACACATCGCCTGTCTTGTAGTAGTCAGCCAACATTTTTAATACAGTGTCAATATCTTCCTTTTCTTCAATAGCAAGTTTTCCGTTCTTAACATTGATTTTCACACCATATTTTTTGCAAACTTTTTGCATTTGCTTTATGTCTTTCTCTGAAATTGTTTTATAATTGCCTGTTCTCGCAATACGCACCAATTTTTTATGAATAGCAGGGTTGGCTTCTATTTCTTCTTCGATTTTATCCAATCCTTCAATCATATTGGTACTTTTCATATCTTCGACAACTTGTTTTGCTTCTTTTTTGTATTCTTCCTGCAATCCGACAATCTGTTCAAAATACCCTTTCTTAATCACATAAAAGGTTTCATCATAATACACGCAATCTATCTGTTTGTCGAGATTGACGGTTTCGCCTCTCAAAAGTTCGAGTTTTTGACTTTGTGTATTGAAAAGCGAGCGGATTGTTTTTGCAAGGGATTTTTGATTTTCTTTCTCATCAACTGCAATTTTGCCCGACTGAATTTTACGAAAAGTGTAAATCCAATCTTTGTTTTCCGTATCGTTAAAGCCGATACAGTAAGCCCAAAGTTCTTCAACATCGGAAATAATGCCCTCAATGCTCATTACCTTTGCAGGATTGGAATTGAGTTGATTATTGACAACATCGGCAAATGACATCGTCTTATTTTTCATAGAATAAGTAAACAAATGTTCCGTATCGTCTGAAATAACATCGTAATCAATCATTTCAAACTCTTTTTTGATTACATACTCTAACTGTTCTTTACTCACATCAAAAAGATACTGCCTCATTTCATCGTCAATATCAACCTGATAGACCTTGAATAGATATTTTTCCATCATTTTACTGCTCTTTTTGATACCTTCGCGAAGTATGCGAGTAATAAAATACAACTTAGAGTCATCAACATTAGTTGCCGTAATTTTATCCAATAATTCGTTGATTGTCATATGTTTTAATTTTTAACGTAAAAGAGTTTGAATCCCATTTCGTATATTTTTATTTGGTTGTCTTCTTCCAAATATTTGTTTCGGGAAATAAGCAAACCGTTTTTTATTTTACCATTTTGCTGCTGATATTCAATTTCGTAAATGGAATATTTGAAACTTAACACAGGATTTATCAATATCAGATTTGAATTTATGTAAATCCTGTAAATGATTATCATCATAAAGGCAAAAGCCAACAGTTCGTACCAATCGCCAAATCCCTGAAACAGAAACGGAATTATGTAAGTTGCAATGTAACCGACTGCTTCGCTGTTTTTGTTATTGACATTTAGTACTGTAACATTATCACCGTTTGTAGCAACCCTTTCCAAATTGGCAAATGTGGTACGATAACCCCAAAAGCCAGCAATGGAAATTATTATCAGTACAATAGAAAGCCCAAATTTTTCAATACACAACAATACCTCGATCCAATGAAAACCGCCCCAAAAAAGAAAACTATGATTATCGAAAATCTGTTTTAAAACAACCAAAATAAACAAAGGAATATACGAGGTAATGAACAAAACAAATTGCGCTATACCTTGCAGATTGTTTATTTTGTTGCTGGCGTTTTTCATAAATTCACTAACTCGTCTGCCTGTTTAGGAAACTTTTGAATTAACCATTTCAACACATCCAACTGGTCTTTTGCAGGCGCACGGCGAACTTGCGCTATGAGTTTTATTGCATCCGGTCGGTTCATCGTGAGATTTGAAGCACCCTCATTGCAGACCGAACATATTGCCCGTAAATTACGTGGGTCGTCGGTTCCGCCCATTGATTTATCAATAATGTGTCCAATATGCAGTCGGGTTTTTCTTCCGTTGTCGTATGGATGTGGCTCACCTGCCGCCGCACCGCACATTTGGCAGGTAAATCCATTCCGGTCTAAAACAATCGCACGGGTTTCTTTTGAAATACCTCTTTCAAATGCAGGACGGGGTTTCAAGTCAGTTAAAATGTACTGTCCGGGTTTTAAATCGCTTCTGTCGTTGTGCGTAATAATGTTTAATCCTTCTTCGTTGCGCAGTTCACGAATACGTCTTGCCCATTCACTTGTACCCGCTACCTCGCGCAATACATCGGATTCCAATATTTTCCCTGCATTTGCAGTAAAGAAATCGCGCAATTTTGCGCGAGAACCTTTTGTTTTTGGTTTTTTATTTTCCATAATTCAGTGCTTTATAAATTGACTTGCCCACTACCTTTGCCACTGGTGGCGGAAAAGCGTTGCCAATTTGTCGATATGCCGCTGTCTTGCGTCCCGTAATTTTCCAGTCTTTTGGAAAACCCTGTATCAATGCGGTCATATCAACTGTCAGGCGTGGATTTCCTTCAAAATCTTCTGTTGGAGGGGCATCAGCTATTCCCATACCGTCAATTCCCATTTCAGCCCAAACCTTTCTTGCTCTTGTAGGTCCTAAATCGGGCCCACCGTGTTTTTTTGAGCCGCCAACTAAGGTTGGGGCTATTTTGTTGGCTTTTTTCCGCCATTCATTGGCTTTTTTCCAACCAAATTTTGATATTTCTTCAAAAAGCAGTTCGCCAACAGGAAGAGGTTCTTTTTCCTGTTTTTGTGGCCAGACAAAATTGTCGAAATATTCCTGTTTAATTGCTACTAATATTGCGCGTGGTCTCAACTGCGAAACTCCGTAATCAGATGCATTTAGTAACTGCCAATCAACTTTATATCCGAGTTTTTCTATTCTCTCAATAATTTCTTTTCGATAATCTTCAAATTTAGGGTCGAGTAATCCCCGTACATTTTCAAGCAATATTGCTTTGGGTTCACATTCTTCAATCAAACGAATGGCTTCCGGAAATAAATCTCTGTCGTCCATCTGCCCTAATTGTTTTCCTGCAACCGAAAACGGGGGACAAGGAACACCTCCTGCCAAAAGGTCAATTTTACCTTTATAGCGCTTTGCTGTAAAATGCCTTACATCTCCTTGTAATACATTCCAATGAGGACGATTTGCTTTTAATGTTTCGCAGGCAATAGGCTCTATTTCGACTAATGCAATATGCTCAAAGCCGGCATCTTCAAGTCCTAATGCTTGACCACCCGCGCCTGCGCAAATTTCAAG
>JAITVO010000078.1 GCA_031285765.1 Cytophagaceae bacterium
CATTACTTCTTCACGAAGTTGTGATGAGATACATACTGCATAGCCTGTAAACAGAGCGATTCACTTTTGTTTACATATCTCGCAACATCGTTAATGTTGAATCAACAGCTTATGTTCATCAATAGATTTTTCCAAATCACAGCTCCAATTTTGATAAAAACATGATGTATAAAACAAATTTAGCTGCAATCAATTTATGTTTTTGATAAAAAAATGGATTGATGCCGACTATTTGTATATAGTAATCTATTTAATAAGTAAGTTCTCATAATTAATTCACATTATCCTGCATCGGCAATGGGGCATGCCCCATTGTTGCTTCTGTTCGCAAATCAATTTTATTTGAGCGCTTACTTATGTGAAATAATTATGAACATCTACTTAACACCTGACGGCATTATAAAAAAAAATGCTGCGTAAGATGAGTTAATTGCCTGTATTAATACTGTTGCCTTGAAAAGGCTTAACTTTGGCTCCGCCGATTTTCAATTCAAGCCAATGCGTAACATAAGTTATTAATTGTGTTCAACGTTTATATTATATACAGATAGCATTCGTGTAAACTTCGACATGTATTATCCACAGATTGCACAAATTAACACATATTTTTTTCGCTTATCTATGAAAATCTGTGTAATATATTGACTGGAGTTTAAAAGTAAGTAAAACATCCTTTAATTACGGTAATATCACAAAGCGTTCCGGTAAACTCACAAAGCGTTTCTGCAAACTCACAAAGCGTTTCTGCAAACTCGCGGAGCGTTCCGTCAAACTCGCGGAGCGTTTCCGCAAACTCGCGGAGCGTTTCCGCAAACTCGCGGAGCGTTCCGACAAACTCGCGGAGCGTTCCGACAAACTCGCGGAGCGTTCCGACAAACTCGCGGAGCGTTTCTGCAAACTCGCGGAGCGTTTCTGCAAACTCGCGGAGCGTTTATGCAAACTCGCGGAGCGTTTCTACAAACTCACAAAGCGTTTCTGCAAACTCGCGGAGCGTTTATGCAAACTTACTAACTTATGCTGCGCAGTAATTATTTTGAGTAGCCTTGAAAAGACTTAATTTTGGCTCCGCCGATTTTTAATTCAAGCCAATACGTAACATGGGTTATTTATGTGAATCAGCAGTTGGCTCTGGGCAAAGCCCGTATTTTATATCTTTCATCTGTTGGCTGAAGCCTAATGTTGCTAAGTTAAAGCTGAATTGAAAATTGACGAAGTCAAAGTACTTCCGATACTGTGATTAATGTTCATTGCTCCTCAAATTAACGGTATTTACAACCTCTCACACAAGCGGACAAGGTTACTTGCAAAATAATAAAAAAGTTGCCCCTTTTCACCTCCCTCTTTTGCCATATTCCTTATTATTTATAATTTTGCGCGCCTTAATAATAACGAGGAATAAAAGTCAGAATATATGAGAACAATTTTCATAATCCTAATTGCCTTTCTGTGGTTTGCAGTTGCCGGAGCACAGAAAAAAAGCGCACGTTCAATCGAAATTAGCGCTGTTTTGGGATACAACATTGGCGCCACTGCTCCAATTCCTTTGCCTGCCGAAGTGCGCGAAATTAAAGAGTATAATCCGAAGTTTAATCCCGAAGCAGGGCTTGATTTTTTTTACAAGTTGAACAGTAAATGGGGCGCAGGCTCCACGCTGTCGGTCGATTGGAAAGGGATGAGAGTAAAAGACCGTGTAAAATACATGTACACCAGCATATCGGCAGGCGATGCGAGCGACGACAAAATGACAGGCTACTTTGTTGGTACTAATATGACAAACGTTGATATGACGTACCTTACCATTTCACTCTACGGAACTTACCAGCTTAGCGAACGGATACCGCTGAATTTCGGTATTTATGTAGCTAAGGTGCTTGCGACGAAATTCAATGGAAGCGTTTCGGACGGCTACATCCGCATCGAAACACCCGTTGGTACAAAACAGGATATAAATGAAGAAGAGGCTTTTGATTTCAGCAATAGCGTTCGCGACTACGATTTTGGACTGACAGTGGGTGGCAAATACAAACTCACAGAACGTTTTGGCATTTATGCGCAGTTAGACTGGGGATTACTCTCTTTTTTTTATGCCGACCGAAATCCCATGCAGTTTACCATGCACAACGTTTATGGAACCATCGGACTTAAATACCGCCTGACAAAATGACATGCTTGCCGCAAAGTTTAATATGTTTTTCAGGAAATACTTTTGGGCTAAAGCCCCATAGAAAGGGTAACTGTCTTTGTCCGTCGGTTAAAACTGACGGCAATGAAACCAGAGCGCTTCATTGCTGTTGACTTCAACCAACGGATGTAAATACAATATAAATTCGGCTTTAGCCAAAATCAATTTGATTGGACACAATCATTACATTTTCCAAAGTTATCTGATTTATGAATAATACCAAAGCCAAAGGATACGTGTTTGGCGCCATTGCTGCCGCCTCGTATGGAATGAATCCGCTGTTTGCTCTCCCGCTTTACAAGGCGGGAATGAATCCCGATTCGGTGCTGTTTTTTCGCTATCTCATTGCCATTCCCATACTTGGCGTGATGATTAAAGTCAGAGGGCGCAACTTTAAACTGAAACGGAAAGAGATAATCCCGCTGATTGTGATGGGACTGCTGGTTGCCACATCGTCGCTCACGCTGTTTCAGAGCTACAACTACATGGATGCAGGTGTAGCTTCGACGTTGCTGTTTGTTTATCCTGTTATGGTGGCGCTGATTATGGTGTTTGGCTACAAAGAAAAAATGACGCTGCAATCGGGCATAGCTATTTTTCTTGCACTGGGAGGCATCGCACTGCTTTACAGAGGCGAAGACGGCACAACGCTCAGCCTTACGGGAACGGCGCTGGTAATGGCGTCGTCACTCAGCTACGCTATTTATATTGTAGGCGTCAATCAGTCCACACTTAAAGATGTTGCAACTGTAAAACTGACTTTCTACGCGCTGCTTTTTGGACTGTCGCTGTTCTTTGTTCGCGTGGATTTCGGTGCAAGCCTTATTATTGCCGACAAATGGTACCTGTGGGGCAATCTGCTTGCACTGGCAGTGTTCCCCACAGTTATATCGTTCCTTTGTACCACCAAAGCCATTCAGTGTATAGGTTCAACGCCAACAGCAATACTCGGAGCGCTGGAGCCTGTAACGGCAGTATTCTTTGGAGTGGCTGTTTTTGGCGAACTGCTCACATCAAGATTGTTGCTGGGAATTATACTGATTATTGTGGCAGTAATTTTTATAATAAAAGGAAGCAATATCAAAATATATATGGTACGCTTTCGCAAACTGTTTCCAAAACTCCCGCCAAATAAACGCAACAGGAACGTGGATAACACCGATTCTCGCCGATAATACAAAGATGTGTGGCAGTTTATTATCATCCATATAAGAATCAGCGAAAAGCGATGCTGTCCGCGTTCAAAAATACTTACTTGATTCACATGGTAAATAAATATAATGAAATATGTATTTTTACGAGCCCAACATAACCCAAAACGGCAATATTCTTAACGAAGAGGAGTCGTATCACTGCCTTCATGTGTTGCGAGGTAAAATTGGCGATAAAATTGTTGTAATTGATGGCGCCGGCAACCGGTTTTTATGCAAAATTGCGGCGGTATCGCGCAATCGTTGCCAAGTAATTATCGAAGCGCACGAAACATCAGTTTTGCCTGTATCAAAATGTCACATAGCAGTAGCGCCAACCAAAAATATCGACCGTTTTGAATGGTTTATCGAAAAAAGTACCGAAACAGGCATACGCGAAATTACGCCCCTCATTTGTTCACACTCCGAAAGAAAGGTGTTGAAATACGAGCGGTTGGAAAAAATCGTTGTTTCGGCAGTTAAGCAGTCGATGAGTTTGTGGAAACCAGCACTGAATCCTCTTCTTGCCTTTAAAGAGTTTGTAACAATGCCCTTGCCGGCAGAAACGCAAAAGTTTATTGCCCATTGCGGCAGCGACGATGCAAAAGTGCTGTTGAAAAACGTATGTATTCCCCATCGCGATACAGTGATACTGATTGGTCCCGAAGGCGACTTCGCCAGTAACGAGATTCAGCTGGCGTTGGATAACGGTTATCGTCCCGTTTCGCTGGGTAATAACCGTCTGCGTACCGAAACTGCGGCATTGGTTGCCTGCCACACCGTTGAGCTGATAAACGAATAACAGAGTCCAGCAGCGCCGTTGCAGAATAAATAATTCAGATCATTATCCTCTTTTTTTGTTAGGATACTCTTACTTTCTGCACAGTGTATCAGATTTCTTCGGAAAATCAATCATTCATTTTCCGAAGATGTTTATTCGTATTTCTTATGCTTAAAAGTTATTCAAACATATTCTTCACCCTGCTGAAAAAACCGTGTTCATTCACCTCTTTTGCCTTGAATGAGTCGGAGTCTTTCAGCTTTTCAATCTGTTTTGTTTCGTCTTTTGTAAGGTCTTTAGGGATAAATATGTTGATTTTTACCAGCAAATCGCCCTTTCGGTAACTGTTGATTTCGGGCAAGCCTTTTCCTTTCAGTCGCAACACTTTTCCGGGTTGAGTGCCGGGGTCTATCTTCACTTTCACTTTTCCTTCCACTGTCGGAATTTCGACGGGCGCACCCAAAATAGCATCGGGAACGCTTAGAGTGAGCAAATAGATTAAATCGCAGCCGTCGCGAATCAATTCGGGGTCTTTTTCTTCTTCAATTAAGATGAGCAAATCGCCGTTGACGCCGCCTCTGCGGGCAGCATTCCCTTTTCCCGAAACCGACAACTGCATTCCTTCTTCAACGCCGGCGGGAATTTTTATCGAAACCACCTCTTCGTTGCGCAAAATGCCTTCGCCATTGCACTGTGGACATTTTTTCGTAATCATTTTGCCTTCGCCCTGGCAGGTAGGGCACGCCGATGTTGTTTGCATTTGCCCCAGAATTGTATTCTGGATACGTGTTACATGTCCCGAACCCTTACAAGTGCTGCAAGCGCTGAGCGCGGTGCCGTTTTCGGCACCGGTTCCGTTGCAGTGATGGCAACTTACATATTTTTTAACTTTAATTTTTTTCTCAACTCCCGTGTTGATTTCCTGAAGCGTCAGTTTTACCTTTACGCGAAGGTTGCTTCCCTTGTTGACATGTCGCGCCGACGACGATTGACCAAAACCGCCAAATCCGCTGAAACCACCAAATCCGCCACCAAAAATATCACCAAAATGGGAGAAAATATCTTCCATTGTCATGCCGCCTCCGGCATGTCCGGCGCTTCCTCCCATGCCTGCATGACCGTAGTGGTCGTAACGCTGGCGTTTTTCGGCATTGCTCAACACTTCGTAGGCTTCGGCAGCTTCTTTGAATTTTTCTTCGGCTTCCTTGTCGCCCGGATTTTTATCGGGATGATACAGAATGGCTTTTTTTCGATATGCTTTTTTTATCTCTTCGGCAGAAGCTGTTTTTGCAACTTCAAGTATTTCGTAATAATCTTTCTTTGACATGATGTGGTTAAATATTTTTGACTGATTTTTAGGGAAGTTTTACTTTATTCTCCTACTACAACTTTGGGGTATCGCATCACTTTGTCGTCGAGCACATATCCTTTTTCAACACAATCCAAAACTTTTCCTTTCATCTCTTCATTCGGAGCAGGAATTTTTGTAACCGCCTCATAAATATCTGCATCAAAGTCGTTGCCTACAACATCAATTGCCTTCACTCCCTGTTGTGAAAGAAATTTTATAAATTTATTATATATCAGCACCGTGCCTTCTTTCACAGCATTTACATCGGCTGCCTTGTCAATATGTTGAAGCGCCCGTTCAAAATCGTCAACCAAAGGCAGAATACCGATTAATATTTTTTCACCGGCTGTTTTCGACAGTTCCATTTTCTCTTTCAGAGTGCGTTTTCGGTAGTTGTCGTATTCGGCAATCAGGCGCAAATGCTTGTTGTAGGCTTCCTTTAATTCATTTTCGAGTCTGCTGACAGTATCTTCGCAATCGTTGTTAATATCTCCAAGCAACTCTTCGTCTTGCGTTTCTTCATTCATAATGCTCTCTGTATCCTGCATTTCAGTATTCTCCTCCTCTGCTTTTATCTTTTTTTTATTCATATCGGATTTTAAAAATTATCGGTTTATCAATTTTTTTTCGCAGCAACACTACGCAATTTTTTTGCCATTAGTAAAATGTCAGACAATTTGACAGATTAATGATGAAATAACAGAATATTTGTCGGCTTTCGTGTCCTGTTTTTCTGTTTATACGGCAATTATGGCATGGCAGTTCAACTTCGGTGAAAAAATTGCGTAACGCAATATATACGAAGTCCTGTAAAAAGATGCCTCTGAATTTGTTTGCGACACTCACCTGTTTTAATGGCAAACAGAGTTAAAATGTATTTTTCTTTACATTTGCGAGAACGGCTGCAAATGGAGGATGTTGTCCGAAAAATTCGGCAACTGGCATACTGTTTATTATCGCATCAGTCGCTGGGCAAAAAGAGGAGTGCTGCAGAAATGTGGTAGAGCGATTATTTCGTCGCTTAAAAGGTTTTAGAAGAGTATGTATGAGATCTGATAAACTCAAATATAATGTATCTTGTATTCTTGAATATAGCTCTTATTTATGATGGATTAAAATTATGCTAACACGTCCTAATATATTTATCAAATAACTTTCCTAATTCCAGATTGGAATAATCACAGATGGGCATTGTGCAGGCTTTTTTAATTCCATCCTCCACAGCGGTCTTTTCGATAGCTATCACTATGGGTATCTTATCTCCATGGCTGCGTCCGGGTTTTCCTTCCTCATATCCGCCCAAAACCGTTTCAGCAACCTCAACCTTGCCTTGCAAGGGATACTTTTCGCTGCTCTTCATCGTTTCACGAACTTTCTTTGTAAATAGTAATGCCTTTTTATAGTTGATCGTTAAGGATTCTGAAAAATATATGTCCGAGCAACTCTTGCTACTGGTGCCCATTATAAATATAACGAAAAACGCTTTGCGCAATCCAAATTTGACCTTATAAAACATCGTACCCGCAGTTGCAGATATTTGAGTATAACAGTTTGCGCATCGTTTCACATGCTGTTTGGAACTGTGGTGTTCCTGGATACACCCGCATTTAGGACACTTGAAACCTCCTGATCAGCGCTGATCGGATAAATAAGCCTTACACGTATCATCAGTAGGGCAAACGCATGAAATTTAGGTAATCAAATTTCTAATATATTCTACCTGATATGCGGCTTTTAGTCTTCGTTTCTTCAAACTCAACCTGTCGTTATGTTCTTTTATAATTTGCAGGGCAAGTTTCCTTAAAGTTGAAAGGTTTTCAGGGGCATTTCCCTTTCTGGCACGGGAATCGTCTTCTCTGAAAGTAAATCCAATATGCCTTTACCGTGCTCTTTCAAACATCGGCGTAACAAGTCGGGTTCTAAAACCGAAAATACACGGTTAAACGTATCATGGGAGGGAATGCCGTTGGGTAACTCTATAAACTCACGAAGAAAACTTTCATGGCTTTGGGCAAACAAAATAATGTCTTCGTAATCTTCTCCATTGCTTAAATAGGTCAATTAGCCTATAAACAGTATATCGGACAGCTTGTGCAAACATTTTTTCTCCATCCGAAAATCTTCCACTGAGGATAAATACCCGTAAATATCTTTCATCTTACAAAATTAGAAATTTCGTGCG
>JAITVO010000131.1 GCA_031285765.1 Cytophagaceae bacterium
AAATCAAGAGAGAATCCGGGAAGATGAACAGTGGGACGGCTTGAAAGGCTATCTGACCAATACCACACTGGATGCCAAGCAGGTTTATGAGCAATACTGCGGTTTATGGGTCATAGAGCATGCTTACAGGGTAACCAAAGGTACGCTTGAGATGCGTCCCATGTTCCATTTTACGCAAAAACGCATTGAAGCACATGTTTGCATCTGTTTTGTCGCTTACAAGGTCTACAAAGAATTGGAACGCATTCTGAAACTGAGCAACATCAACCTGAGTGTAGACAAAGTATTGAATATAGCAAAAACCGTAACCACTTTGAAAATCAAACTCCCCGAAAGTAAAGAAACCCTCTCGAAGACTATGCTACTCACAAAAAAAACACAAATCAATTGAACCTTTGTTCGATAAAAATTTTTGGAAAAGATTTTAGGGTGACGCATTGTCGAAGGCAAATGTAGAGCGGCTTTATAGATGTAAACCAATGCTGACGGCCTTTGTCGGCGAAAGACGGTGTTTGTCCGAATGGACAGTTTCCGGGTCCGAAATTTCGATGCTGGAGGTAGTGAAAAGCAGTGTAAAACGGTGTAATTGCAACAAAAAAGATAATAATGATGGTTTTCTTTGAAAAATATTTTGCCGGTTCGGATATTGATTGTACGTTGGCACCCGTTAGCACCCGCCAAGCCTCTTTACAATGCTCAAATCGGCGGGGCGTTTTTTTATATGCCCATGAAAATCAATTACACCAAAACCTGCACGCTTCCGCAGGATTTAGTTTCACTGCTAAAAAGCAGAGGCCTGTCCATTACCGATGAATCCAAAGCCGTCAGCTACCTCACCAACATTGGCTATTTCCGGTTAAGCGCCTATTGCCATCCATTGCTGAAAGAGCCGAAAAGCGAGCATGTTTATAAAGATGGTGCTACTTTCAATCTGGTCATGAACATGTACCGGTTCGATCGGAAATTGAGGATTCTGCTTTTCAACGAGATAGAAAAAATAGAGGTAGCCATACGCAGTGCAATGTGCAACTGGATCAGCGACGGATTGAACGATGTTTTCTGGATGACCGACACACGCCACTTTAACAATCCTTCCATTTTTGCCAAACGCCTTTCCATTATCTGGACGGAACTGGACAAAACAGGCGAAGAGTTCATCGTTCATTTCAAAAATAAATACGCCAATCCCTATCCTCCAGCGTGGATGATAGCGGAGGTAGCGCCTTTCGGCATGTTGTGCAGCACATTCAATAATTTGAAGTACAAATCAATTCAAAAAAAAGTTGCCAACTATTTTGGACTTTCCGTTCCTGTTTTTTCTTCGTGGATGGTATCGCTGGTCAGTTTGCGCAACCTGTGCGGACACCATAACCGAACGTGGAACAGGGAAAATCCGCTCATTCCGGCGCCGCTCAAGTCGCCCGCTTTCCCGTGGATTGACGCTTCCACCACCGACATGCGGCGTATCTACTACCGTATCTGCATCATCAAATACCTGCTGTTCACCGTTTCGCCTAACAATACGTTTACCGGAAAACTGAAATCGCTGCTGGCGGAGTATCCCACCATCGACGTCAGGACAATGGGTTTCCCTGCCAGCTGGCAGGACGAACCGCTCTGGCAGTAGTTCAAAATAAAAAACCTTCCCAGCAAAATTGAAGAGAAGGCTTTCCGGATTATTCCCACTCCGGTTTCAGATATACCTGTTTATGTCGAAATCCGCCGCTGTTGCCGATACGGGCTTCATGCTACCGGGAACATTGAGATACCCGTCAATCAGTTTCTTCACCATTGACTCGCGGTCGGCCTGCATACAGATGACATATCCCGATAATAAACCGACGGCAATCCGATGTTGGTCGACGGCAACCCCACAATGGGCACTCCGCCGCCTATCTGGTTCAGGGGCGACAGTATCGGCGAAAACATTTGTGTTGCCAGCGCTGTCATCATCGATTCACCATTGCTGGCGTTAATCGGTATGCTGTCCGATGTCCCGCTTCCTGCGCCGGTTATTACGCCGCCCTGTGCAAATTTGGGGGCTTTGGGTTTCTTTTCCTTGTTCAATACCTGACGCGCTTGGGTTATCGCTCCAGCGACTGCCGCAATCATTGAGGCGATATATGCCGCCAGTGTGAAAGGAGCAGCCGGACCGGTAGCCGCCGCCGCTTCGGTTGCTCCGGCTATCGCAGCCGATATGCTTTTGGCGGTGTTAATCCCGATATTGAATAGGGCTATTGCTTTGGTGAACTCCGCCATCGCTTCGTTATCCTCGCCGAGCGAGGTAAACAGCTCTTCCATCGCCCCGCCGATAGTTGCGATTGAGTCAATTGTCTGTTGAGCGTTGGCAAGCGAGGCATCCTGCACGGCTTTTTCAGCGTCAATAACTCTGCCCTTGCTTGCAATAACAGCGGCTTCGTAAGCCTCGTTGCTGCTATACTGCTTTGCCTTTGCTTCAGCATCCAGCGCCAGCAGCTGTTCGTTCAACTGTTGCTCGTGCTGCAACATCAACTGTGCCTTTGCTGTTTCGTTTTCGCCGAGTTTTTGAAGCTGCAAGTTGAGTTCGTTTTGCATGGCAAGCGCCCGCAAGTCAGCCTGCGCCTGCAATCGCTCATTTTCGTTATCGTTAATCTGCTGCCCGTATTTTTCCCTTATTAGCGCCTTTTGGCTTTCGGTTAGCTCTGTGGCTACAAGTTCCTGCTGCATCTGGTGTTCGAGCTGCATCTTTCGCGCTGCAAACTCCTCATCGCTGCCCTCTTTAGCTTTCAGCAGTCGAAGTTCAATCTTAGCCTGCTCGTCGGCAACGGCTTTCGCCAACTCTGCGTCCGAGTATTTTTTATTAATCGCAGCAACTTCCTGCGCTGTTTTCTCTGTTATGGAAGTTATTTGCGATGCAATCGCTTCTCGTGCTGCCATCGATAAATTCTTTTCCGTGTCGAGGCGTTTTTGCAGTTCGGCTATCTGACGTTCCGAGCCGGTCTGCAATATTTTCAGTTCCCGCTCCTGATTGTTTGCGATTAACTCGTTTGCGGCATCCTGTGCCGCGCGTATGGCTTCCAACTCCTTTTGGCGTCGCTCGGTTGCGGCTTTCAACGCTATTTCGGCTGCCTTTTTTGCTGCCTCCTTCTCAAAATCCGAAAGCGCCTGACTTGCAGCATCACTGTCTATCTTAATATCTATTCGCAATTGTGCCAACTCTTTGCTTGTCTGGTTAAGGCTTGCCAAATTCTCTTTTAAGTCGTCAACCTTTTTCTTTTGTTCGTCGTATTTTTCAGAGCCTTTTTCAAATGTGTTCAAAACTTTTTCCTCTGCCTTGATTGATTCCATTGTAGCTGCAATATCCCTCGCTGTAAGCATCGACTTTTCTTCGGATGCCAGCCGTTGTATTTGTCGCACATCTTCTGCGGCTTTCGCCTTTGCCCTTTCAATTTCAACCGCAGATGCGCCGTTTCGCTCCAATTCCAGCAACTCTTTTTTCAAGTCGCTGTTTCGTCTGGCGGTGGCGTTTTTCTCTGCGTTATCCACGCCTTTTATCGCCTCTGCCACCTGTCGCTGAACTGTTTCATACCTTTTTGCCACAATTGCGGCTTCCTTTTGCGCGTTGGCAGATGCCGAAAAAACTTTTGTAAGCGCAACAACTCCGGCTATCAGTCCAGCAACAGCAGCGGCAATTAATACAACAGGATTTGCGGCAAGCGCAGCATTCCATAGCCATGTAGCAGCTGCTGCTGCCTTTGTTGCAATCGACCCTTTACCCTTAACAACATTATAAGCAACTTCGGCCTTTGCTGCACTCACAGTTTGGTTAATCCCTATTTTCGTCAAAAGATTTTCGGCAGCGCGGTAAATGTTCGATTGTTTTTGCAGCGCGTTTTGTATTGTTTTCGACGAGTTTAGCGCTGTTGTTACAGTAATCAACTGCTGAACAGTTTTATCTACGTTCTCGTTTTCAATGCCAAGCGCAGCAGTAGCCGATTTCCACACACCATAAGCGGCAACCACACCCTGCACGCCTTCCATAATCGTATCAAACATATAGGTGTCTGATGCCCGCGCCCTTATTTCCTGATTCACGTCGTCCATCGCATCACGCAAGTTGCCCGCTTTGGCCGCCAGCTCCTGATAGGCTACCGAATTTCCTTCTCCCGCCAGTTTCATTTGTGCGAGTTGCTGGGTTACTTCCCTGATTTCTGTTCGCAGGTTTTTTGTCGCTTTTTCATAGTTGCCCACATCGCGGCTGAAGTCGCCGTATGCCTGTTCAGCCTCTTTCAGTTCGGCATTGAGCGCAGCAGTTTGTTTCAGCATTTCGCCTCCTATTGCAACGTTTTTGCGGTCGGCCTTTGATAATGCATCGTACTCTGCCTTTAAGTTACTCAACGTAGCACGCATCGAATTGATGCTGCCGTCATGTTCCTTTTCAATTTTTATATTGTTTTGAACTTCTTTGTTAAGCGTTTGGATTGCTTTTTTGTTGTCATCAATTATAGCCTTGTTAATGGCAATTGACTTGGTGTACTCCTCATTAAGCCTCCTGCCCTCCTGTGTGGAGGTGTCAAGTTTCTTTTGCTGCGCCTCTAAATCCTTCTGAACTTGCAGCAACTCTTTTATCTTTAACGTAGAATCCGCTATTTTCTTAAACGCATCTTCGTACCTGATGTCAATGTTTATAATAACATCATTCTGATTTTGTGCCATACATGTATTTATTTAGTCCTTATAAAAACAAATACAAAAGTACTAACAGGCGCGTAATTATCAAAATATTATACGGTTTTTTATCCACAGATAAACAAAAAAAGGGGCTAAACTCACTTAGCCCCCTTTTCCTATAGAAACGAAAGAAAATTATGAACCCACAGAAAGCACAAAAACAGGCATTTCAGGGAGAGTAACAAAAAAGTGCGGAAATTTTAGTATTTGACGCCTTTTGAATGCGTTAGGATACTGTTTATTTAAAAAATGTATTCTTTTCTTGTTCTGTAAATAAATCGGAGTTTCTTACTGCGTCCAACATCATATTTATATCTCGCTCATTCAAACATCCCTTTATTTGCGTTTTGCCTGTATTTATCTGAATCGCCAGTTCATTTTTAGGAATAGATGTTAAAGCATGGCATCCAACGAATGAGTCGTAAATCAAAATATCAGGATAATCACTCCTCTTTATACTCATTTGCATAGCAAAAAATTGCGGGTTACGGGAAATATATTGAGATATTTTTGAATTAATGAAGAAAAATCCTACCATTTCCTCCTCGTTTTCTCCGAGTACAATAAACAGTTTGCCATGGTCTATGAAATCAAATTCTTCCGAGTGCAGTATTGTGCCTCTGGATATAGCTAATGCAATACATCTATTTCCAATATCCATGCTTACAATAATGATTTCTGCAATGCGATATGTTCGCAGATGTAATCAATATATTCTTTTTCGCAGTCAGCTTCTTTTAATATATCTTCTACCGACATATACCCATTTTTGGCTGCGGAAATCCAAGCATAACCATGCGACAATTCGGTAAGGACATTCATATTCAACTCCCCGTACTTTTTAATAGAGTCGTCCAATTCTCGCACATCAGATACTGAAAGATATATTGTGTCGGCATCAACTTTCGGCTCAACAGTATATCCATTGATGTCGAAAAGGGCTGGATACTCGTTGCTTTTGATTAAATTGTAAATAGCAGACGGAACGGGTCCGTACTTCATCCTGACATAGGTGTCTCCAGTAATAAATCTGCCGCATTTTGCTATATGTTCACGGTCGGCAAAATAAATAACTTTGAATATTTTATGAAAATCTTTTTTTTGCAACCTGTTCGCAACATAAATAAGTGCTTGCAGGGATTTTTCGAGGTTAAAAACAGGAGTTGTCATATTTTATTGCTTTATTAATGTCGGAATAAACACGGCGCACATCATTCGACATATTTTTTTGTCGTTAAGCAAGCCTTGATACTCCCCTACAAAATTACCGGTCATTTTTCCATTGGTAATACAACATAGATAATCATCATTATCAAAGACATTTTGAAGTGCATACACGAAATATTTGAACTTTTTTGCCATAACCATTTTGAATTTTAAAAAGTGCGGAAATTTTAGTATTTGCCTTTGTCTATTTCAGAAGTACTTATCCCTTTGTGTTTAAGGTATGCGTCCCGAATCATCACTCCTATCATACCCCCGTAATAAACCAGTGGCTTTCCGTCGCTGTATGCGAAATTCTTTATAAATATCACATCATCTTCGCTAAAAAACCGTTCAGGATAAACGCTTGCCATTTCAATGCAAAATTGTTGAATATCATACGCATTTGGGGACGGAATGTTGCTGTCTAAAAATGCGTATATCTTATCCCTGTTATTTGAAATGCGTGCTTCAATATCCATCTTTTCGGCAAGTTTCTTTCCTATATCAGTTAAAGATACAGGGCTTTGGGATTGAATAGGAGAAGGAATATTACCTGCTCTAAGCAATACATCCATATTGCCAAGCATATAAGCAATACTGGTATTTATGCTATCAATCTTATTCTCTATTTTTATGGACTTATTCCTTTGATCTTCAAGTTGAATAAATCTTTTTTCACATTCCGCAGTCTTACCGTTATACGACTTAATCTTTTCATGCACATCATCCACTTTCTGACTGATTGCTCCTTTTTTAAAAGCATTGGAAATCATCCATTGAACAGCAGTAATAATAACTGTTACAGCCGCAATAACAACCCCTATTATTGTCCACATAGTCATAGCAACACCAATTAATTTTTTTAATAGCCATTTTGAATTTTAAATAACATCGCAAAAATAAAGTTTTGTTTTATGATTGCAAATTTTTAAAGGCAACAAAACGCCCCAAAACGCAATTTATGATAATTCTAAACAACAAAATCACAAACAAAAAGAGGAATAAGTAGTTAACTCATCCCCCTCAACAGAAAAAACAGAACGATACAGAAAAACGAATGTTATTGCCCTTTATTTTTTGTCATAAATTTAGCCATACGCCTGTCGCCAAACCACCACGTAGCCATCGTTACGGCAAGATAAAACACTATTTCCTTTGCCTCGCCAAACAGCGTTAAGGCCTCGCCCGTTTCCACAAACCGCCCGTTGGCATTCAAAATCAAAACGGTTTGATACGTGATGTAAGTAGCGAGCATTACGCAGTAAACAGTTAATGCCGGACGTATAAAATGTTTCATAAAGTCGCAAAATCCAAGCATCATTGTTAGCAGCACGCCAAACGGCTTCGTCCATCGGGAAGCGTACAGCCGCAACACGCTGTTTGGGTCAAGTGCACGCTCATTTCCTGCTTTGATGCTTTCCACAAATGCCGTTGTTTCACCTTGCATTTCGAGTTTCTGCACCTCGCCCGCTACCTGTGTTTCGGTGATGCGGATGTTTGCTTCTGTTTCACGAATCATCGCTTCTGTTTGCACCTGAATCATCTTAATATCAAAGTCGCGCATTTTAAGCTCGTGTTCGTTTTTCAACTTCAGCGATTTGTTGTTTTGCCACGTGGTTAAAAAGTTGCTTAGCAACCCTGTTGCCGTACCGATTAATCCTTCTAATAGCATAACCGTAATTATTTTATAATTAATTTAAAACTTTCCATTTTCATTTTATTGTGGAACTCCTGAAGTGCAAATCTGCTGCTTAGCACAACTTTTTGCTTACCAAGCCATCCAATGCTTTTCCCCAGCAGTATGCAGCCCAAAGAGTTTGTTTTCCATCCTTTTGATGTATCGCCGACGTAATTGCCCGAATGAATCAGAATATATGTTCTGTTATTAACATTCTGCACATGGTAAACAGTCCCGAACTTGGGCGATTTGTACGATTTACATATATACTCACCTTTAGGTATGCAGCTTATCTGAAACCTGTTCCCTTTATCCGGCAACTCTCCCGAAAAGCACGAAAACGCAATATCGGGACACGACAATACGCCAAATGTTCCATGCTCTCCTGTTTCTGTCCGTATAAGGTATGCCGTTTTCATTGCCTCCTCCTAACCCCAATTTTCACACTGTCCTGCCTTTCCCCCTTTGAAGGGGGCAGGGGGATATCAGCATTGGGCAACCCTTCGTTCAGTTCCCTTACGTCCTCTCCAATCCGTTCAATCAGCGGCATATTCACAGGCGTTTTCGCTGCCTCTTTTATCATTTTCACAATCTCGTCCGCACTCTTTTTTTGAATCTCCGAAATGTCCGATACATACATAATAATCAGTCGCTGATTGTCCGAAATCTCGCCAATTTGTTGCTGGGTTTCCTCCATCCGTAAAATAACAGTGCGGTTGTGTTTAATTTCCTCTGTAATTGACTGTACAGCCCCGTTTATCTCTGCTCCAATGAAAATTGCAGCGCCGGATGCAACAAGGATATAAGAAAGTTGCGGCGATACATGTTTAATTATAATATCCCATAATCCTTTCATGATGCCTCCTCCCTGCTGCCTTCTTTTGTCAAGCCGTCCAATCGCTTGTTGGTATCTTTTGTAACCTTTTTTATCTCTTTCATTTCTGTTTTCATAAATCTAAAATCCTTTTCAAGGTTAATCAGGTCGCCACTTATTTTCATTACAAAGTCCCGAACACCCTGATTGGCAGTCCGGTTATCTTCCGAATGCTGGAGGAGTATGTTCGACAGGTTTTCAATCATTTCTTTGGTGTCCTGAACCACTTTGGAAATAGTTTTGTCCTGCCTGTCGATACTCTGCTTTAAATACTTTCTTAACCATAGCATTGTCATAAAGGCTATGGTTATTATAATAATAACTCCCGTATCTTTTACAAGTCCCAATATTTCCAAAATTATCTCCATCAGTTTCTCGAATAAATGATTTTTACCTCACCCTTACTCACAAGTCCCTGCACTTCCAATGCCGCACCGTGCAAATTAAGCTGTTCTGGAAAAATAATGTTTGTATCGTAACTCTCAATTCCCAGCGCTGCATCTGACAATTGCAAGCGGTCGGGAAATACAAACGTGTCATCTGTTCGGAATACTTCAATCTGCGCATCGCTAAACCCGATTATCTCACTTGCGAATCCAGCGCCGTAATACGCCGTAACACCCTGTACGCCCGTAAACTCATCGCTGGGGCTGTACAGAAACCCGTTGTACTCAATCGAGCTGCCCCAAACTGTATATCGCTGATTCGGGCGTATCTGTTCCGCTACTTCCATTTTTAAACTATTTACTCATACCTGCATTCAAAGTCCATCGTTTTTGCACATACCGCGCATATACAGAAAATTCAGGGCGCACAACATTTTGAGCAGAATAATATTCCCCGTGCGCGTTTGTCATCGGCTTTCCGTCCGTGCCTGTGTCAATATTACCACTTGCAACATCCCCCACACGGCGTATTTTAATATCGCTATCAATCACAAACACCCTCCAAACATCTGCATCGCTAAACTCCTCAATTACTGCGCCGTTCCCTGCAAATGTTAATTGCCCCGCTATTGCCTGAAATGAATCGCCCACAGGCAACGTTTCCCCGTTCCACGTAATTGAATCATTTATTACCCTGTACCAGCTATTCACAGTTAAATTTGTTCCGGCATTGACAATTACACCCGAAATGTTTTGCTTAAACCGCACCTCATTCGTAAACCGGTTGGGAGTTTCAAGAATTTCAAACAGCACCCCGCCCTCTGTGGTGGTAAACGTCTGAATGCTATCCACTGCCATAATCCGGCTTCTTATTGGGTAAGTGGTACCATTGTAAGTAACTGCCCCAATTTCGTTAATGTAAATTTTGCCCGCCGTCAATGTCGTTCCTGTGGCGATTGGGTTATTGCGGTCAATGTCGGCGGAGCTATCCAGTGCCTCTCCATTTCGGGCGGCAACAACATAACAGCCCCTGTTGCCTTTCAACTCGTATATTTTATCTAAATCTTTCGGTTTTTCGGTTATTAGCCCACTGCCAACAGCCGAGCCGTCATTGTTGCGAACAAGGCTTATACTGTTGTTCGCAACAATGGTATTTTGGTTTTTCGAGGCATTGTAAAAAGCATTTGGTTTGCCCGTATCATCTGCGAAAGCGTAAGTAGGGAAAGCAATATCATAACAACCGATGTATGTCCCGTCATAACTTGCATTACGGGCGGGCGAAAGCGGCTGCAAGGTGTAGTCGCCCAGTTCGGGCGCGTTAAACAGCGGGTTGGCAACTTGACAATTTTCAAACATATTTAATATTCTATCAAAAGCATTATTTGATGCCATTGATAATGCCCCAATGCCTGTCATCCCTGTTTCCTCTTCAATCTGTGCCTGCGTTTTCATTCCTTTATTGTTGAAGTTAAAGGAGCAATTATAAAAAAGGCAATATTTAAACAGGTCTGAAATAATATCAATTGCAAGTCCTTGATAAACTGAAATAAGACACCCGTTAAAGATGTTACCAATAATCCCTCTACTGCCTGCTGTAAAAATCAAATTAGAAGTTATATAGGTAGTCTTTTTTATATTAGTAGCAGCACTAGGATTATCAATAGTATTATAAAAGCTATCTGTTGAATTTATTATTAATGAGTTATTAATATTTGCAGAACCCAACGCATTAATATTTGTGTTCAAAATTGAGTTTATTATTTTTGA
>JAITVO010000147.1 GCA_031285765.1 Cytophagaceae bacterium
TTGTCTGCGTTACTCAATTTTGGAGGTGTGCCACGGCGTGGATGCTTTCTTGAAACAGCTTTAGCTTCATTCAACACCTCAAGCATTTGCTCAAAGACTTCCCGCTTAACACCTGTCAGGCGTTTGAATTGAGGTGTACTTAATTTTTCTATATCACTGTAATACATGTTGCAAAGATAAAAAGTTTTGACTAAACTATTTCCCGAAGAGGTCTAATATTGAAGGTGTTTCGGAACGGAAGAACGGAAGAAAGTAAGAATAAGATGGTATGGACAAACATTCTGCAATGCAGAAAGGCTGACGCTTGAATATAAAACAAAGACCGGACTGATTGGTAATAAGGATTCGTATCCGCTGTTGAATATTAACATGGCGGACGACGGTTTTTCGGTAGCGCGGCTGCGCAGCGGGATCAGGGAGAACGATTTGCCGTTTCACATTAAGCACGAACTGCTGAATCTTTACCCTGTTTTGCTAAATAAATACACAAGAGAGTACTTTACATCTGAAGATAAAAGTTTTAGAATTACGCTTGACAGGGATATGATGTATTACAGAATCAATCACTGCGGTAAATTTGTATCGCCGGTCAGGAGGCATGGCGATGTTGTGCTGGAAATTAAATATGATCCCGAACATGAACCGGCTGTGAACGGTATAACCCGCATGTTTCCGTTCAGGGTAACAAAAAGTTCAAAGTATGTGATGGGTATCGGGAGCATACTTTATTTGCCATGACAGGGCTGTTTTGCGATGCGGACAGGGCTGGCAGTCTGCCGGCAGATATTTACATGTTTTGTTTTATGACAGATTTCCCTCGATTTATTGATATGACCGGTCTTGAGTTTCAGTACCGCCGTTTAAGGGACGAAATTGATGCGACCGTGCTGGATGTTATGCAGCGTGTGCAGTATATCAATGGTACTGAAGTGGGTATTTTTGCCGAGAAACACCATTCCCATTTTCTTTCAGTTCCCCCCAATAAAAAATAAGACGCCTGAAATGGCGTCTTATTTTGTGCTTAGATATAATCTCTGTTATTTCTTTGCTTTCACAACTTTTTCAACTTCGGGATCTTCTTTTCTTTTCAAGAGGTTGAAAGTAATGGGCGTTGCAATAAAGAATGTTGAGTAGGTTCCTACTACTATGCCAATCATCAGTGCAAATATAAATCCGCGAATTACTTCACTTCCGAAGATAAAGATAACAAGCAATACAAGGAAAGTTGTTACCGATGTATTGATGGTTCGCGCTACTGATGCGTTCAGCGCCATGTTGATTACATCCTGTAGCCGCCGCTTGGGATAGAGCTGTTTGTATTCGCGGATACGGTCGAACACAACCACCGTATCGTTGATTGAATAACCTACTACCGTAAGAATGGCGGCAATAAACGACTGGTCAACTTCCATTGCAAAGGGCATGATGGAGTAGGTGAGCGAGTAGATGCCAAGCACCATCAATACGTCGTGCGCCAGCGCTACAACGGCTCCTAAACCAAATTGCCATTGACGGAAACGGATAAATATGTACAGGAATATTACCAGCAACGAAAGCGCTACGGCAATAAAGGCATTGGCTGTGGTTTTGGTGGCAATCGTCGGTCCTACTTTCTGCGAACTCATCAGGTTGTCGGCAATAAACTGTTCTTTTGTTACATCGCTGTCAAGGAATGTTTTCAATCCATTGTATAGCGCGTCTTCTACAATGCCGTCGCTCTCTTCGTTCTGAATATCGGCAAACATATAGTTGGTTGCCAAACGTATTTGATTGCTGCTACCAAAGGTTTTGGCTTCAACATTGGCTCCGCTGAAAACATCGGATAAAGCCGACTGTACTTCTACTGCATTTACGTTTTCGGCAAATCGTACAACATAAGTACGTCCACCAGTGAAGTCGATACCCGGTTTCAGTTTCAGCGTGCACAGCGATACGATGGCTACAGCAGAAAGAACGCCCGAAATAATAAACAACTTCTGACGGTTTTCGAGAAACTTTGCCTTCATGTTTTTGAACAAATTCTTTGTAATAGCCGTTGAAAAGTCAATTTCGACTTCGCGTTTCAGCAGCGAAATGAATATCAGACGACTGACAAATACTGCGGTAAAGAACGATGTTACAATACCAATCATCAACGTTGTGGCAAAACCTTTGATAGGACCTGTTCCCACAAGGAAAAGAATTAAACCTGTGAGGAATGTTGTAACGTTGGCGTCGATAATAGCCGAGAAAGCATTTTTATAACCTTCGTTTACAGCCAGCTTTAAGCCTTTGCCGCCTGCAAGCTCCTCCTTTATTCGTTCATATATCAGCACGTTAGCATCAACAGCCATACCCAACGTTAATACGATACCTGCAATACCCGGAAGTGTGAGCACCGCCCCAAAAGCAGCCATCACGCCAAGTATAAAAAACATGTTGAGAATAAGTGCAAGGTCGGAAACAACGCCTGCTTTGAAACCATAATAAAGAATCATGTATATCAATACTGCCAAAAACGCCCAGATAAACGACCGTAAACCTGCGTTTACAGCTTCTTTACCAAGCGACGGTCCCACTACCGTATCTTCAACGATACGTGCGGGGGCGGGCAGTTTACCCGATTTCAGAATGTTTGCCAAATCGGTGGCTTCGGCAGGTGTAAAGTTACCTGTAATAGAACTTTGTCCGCCCGAAATTTCATTTTGAACGGTCGGGAAACTGTAAACGTAACCGTCGAGCACAATGGCTATTGACTTACCCGGACGACTGCCGTCCTGCAACGTAATTGAGCGGCTGCTCCCCGGCATATTTGCTTTTGTAAGACGCGCCCACGTTTTGGACCCTTCGCCTGTCATCGACATACTGATTTCAAAAGTATTCTGATTGTTGGTCGTCATGCGGGCATTCGATACAGCGTCACCTTCGAGCGGTGCGCGTCCGTCGTGCGTCAATTTAATGGCAACCAGTTCGTAGTAGGTTTCTTTTGAATTGGGGGCAACCATCCAGCGTTCCAAATCTCTTTTGGATACAGCCTTTACTGACCACATCAACCGCAAATCGCGCGGAAGCGCCGAGCGAACTTGGTCGAGGCTGAAATAGTAATTTACTTTGGCAGTATCGCGTCCTGCAACAAGCCCTACGGCAGGTCCTGTAGGATATTGGCTTGGGCGCATATAAGTAAAGAGCGAAATGCCTTCAGTTTCGGCAACTTGAGTTGAGTCGCCCTCCAATTCGCCAAGAAGATTTAAGCCGTCGTCGCTAACCGATGCAGAGTCTTCTTCCAATCCTGTAAGAAGACCGTCTTCGATAACCGAAGGTGTTTCAGCGAGGGTGGTTTCCTGCGAAAGCTGTTCGGCTGCTTTTTTGCTTTCTTCCAAACGGATAACTACGTTGTTGGCATTCATAATGCCATCGTAAATCTCCTGATTGTCGTAAGTTTCCCAAAATTCGAGGCTTGCAGTTCCCTGCAACAAATTACGAACACGTTCGGGTTCGGTAATACCCGGAAGTTCAATTAATATCTGTCCCGCTTTCTGCAACCGCTGCACATTGGGCTGGGTTACACCGAAACGGTCGATACGGGTGCTGATAATGTTGAACGCATTATCGATGGCGCTTTGCGATTCTTCCCTCAACACAGTGAGGACATCTTCGTCGGCGTTGCCCGGTTTCACTTTGTCGCGCAAATCTACTGTTGCGAAAATAGCAGAGAGATTTCCGTCGGGAGCGACCTCCCTGAACGCATCATAAAACAGTGAAATAAAGTCCCCTGTGGAACTTTTTTCCCGCTGTTCAGCCAGACGCATGGCTTCTAAAAATTTTTCGTCCTGATTGTAATTCGACAGTGCCCTTACAATATCGGCTACCTTAATTTCAAGGATAAGGTTCATCCCGCCCTTCAAGTCCAAGCCGAAGTTTATCTCACGGTTTTTACATTCCATGTAGGTATATTTCCTCATAAAAAGGAAATTATACACAGGTTCGGCGCTTATGGAATCCAAGTAAACAGAGCGAAAGCCCGCTACTGATTCTGAATTTCCTGCCGCCCTCACCACCGCATATTCGTCGGCTTGCTTCTCAACCTTTCGGGTGACGAACGTAAAACTCAACTGGTATAAGCACACTAAAGCCAAGAGAATGGCAAATAATCTGATTGCTCCTTTGTTTTGCATTTGTTTATCTTTTATTCTATCAATTCTGAAACATGCCTTCAGGCAGATTTTCTAAAAACGCGCAAATGTATTGGTTTTTTTTCAAATAACCTAATACTTGTACAAAAGGTGATGGATTTTTTTGGATTGTGACTGGAATCATCGTGGTAGATTAGATAATATAGTACTGTATAACAGAGAAATATTATTTGATATTTTAAAATAAGCATAGATTAGAAAAAAACGCGAAACTGCTCGTTGATTATTTTTTAAAGGAACTTCTAAAAATTAAATTTTAGAAGTTCCTTTAAAGTTTTTCGTCCGACTGCCTTGAAAACTACAGAACAATCCTTAATCTTAGTTACTTTACCTGTAAAAACCATTTCGTTGGTTAATGTCAGAATGTCGCCCGCAAAAGAGGTAAATGCAAAAATGTTGCAGCAACAGTTAATGCAATTTTATAAAAACTCTCCTTACTCGAATGGTTTTTCAAATTTGTCCCGTTTTTTGAATGGTTCCCTGATTCCATTGCACCCAAATCATTCGTGTGCAGTTGCATTTGACTCGAAATATGCAACTGCACTTTTTGTTTTAATTTATTAATAATGTAGGTTTGGGGGCTAAAAACCCAAAATATGAAAACAATTTTCTATTTCTAATTCACAATATTTGCCTTACATAGATGCGTTCACTCCATCCACCCAATCACCGTTTGTTTTCCTCTCACTTGTTGTCCTAATTTGACATCGATGCGGGCGTCGAGCGGGAGGTAAAGGTCAACGCGGGAACCGAATTTGATGAAGCCCATCTGCTCGCCCTGACGGCTTTTGTCGCCTTCTTTGGCGTAACAAACTATGCGGCGGGCTAAGGCGCCTGCTACCTGACGTACTACGATGGATTTCTCGGCGTTGTAAACAATATGGACAGTGGTGCGCTCGTTTTCGGTGGACGATTTGGGCAAATATGCGCCCATATAGCGTCCCGAATGATGACGGAAATATTTTACTACACCTTTAACAGGAAACCAGTTTACATGTACATTGAATACGCTCATAAATATCGAAACCTGAATACATCTGCATTTCAGCACTTCGGTTTCTTCGGTTTCTTCAATCACAACAATTTTACCGTCGGCAGGTGCAATGATGGCTTTGTCATGCAAAAAACCGCCCCGCTTGGGATTTCTGAAAAAACTCATCAGAAAAAAGAAAAAAATAAGCGTAAGTGGGGCTATAACTAGCAATGTACGGTACCCTACAAAATAGGCAAACACAAAATTGATTGCCAACAAAACAATAAACGCAAAAAATAAAATCAAATAACCTTCTTTATGTATCGACATAATTTTACTAATTAAAAAACTAACTTTAGAATCATTAAAAAACAACAAACTGCGGGTGCAGCAAAAAGTACACCGTCGAAACGGTCGAGCACGCCGCCATGTCCGGGCAATAACGCACCCGAATCTTTTTTATTAACACTCCTTTTAATCATTGATTCAACCAAATCGCCAAAAACGCCTGCAACCGAAATAATGGCTCCAATTATCAGCCAAATTATGAAATTCCATACCAAAATATCGGGAAAAATGCGCGATAAAATGTAAGCAGCCAACAGTGTTGCCAAAAAACCTCCGATAGCGCCTTCCCAACTCTTTTTTGGCGAAACTCGCTCGAAGAGTCGCCTTTTGCCAAACGCCCTGCCAGCAAGATAGGCAAAAGTATCGTTGCACCATATCAATACAAAAAAGGCAAGTAACGGACGTGGATCGTACTCTATCAAATAGAGCGCAATGTAATGCAGTGATGCAAACGGCAAGGCGATGTAGAGAGGCGTTAACAATGTGTAGGCGATATTCGTTAGCGGCGATTCGCTTTTTCGGTAAAGCTCGGTTACAAAAACCGCCAAAAACATTGGGATAAGCAACACAAACCAACCTAAAGAAATAATACCTTTTAGATAATAATAGTGTACAAAAAACATATAAAAGCCGATTAAAAACGCCCACCCTGCTTGAATACGCACCGATTTGGTTGTTAGCAGCTTTTTAAATTCAAACATTCCTAAAAATACACAGACAGCAAAAACAAGCAGATAAGAATATTCATTCCATGCTATTCCTGCCAAAACAAAACTAATAAAAACTGCCCCTGTGAGAAGGCGTTGTACAAAATTACTCATTATTCAAAGTCGAAGTTACGTAAAAAGAATATGGAAACATGGGGAACACGGATGACACTGATAATGCGGATTAAAAAAATCGGCATAAATCCGTGTTATCCGCGCCATTTGCGTTCCAATCGTTCTCTTGCGTATGCGTAATGTCATTTAACAACTTTTATCTATAAAAACAATCAACTCTTTGGGTCCGTGCGCTCCCATAACCAGCGTTTTTTCGATGTCGGCGGTGCGGCTCGGTCCTGTTATCAGTCCCATCCACGACGGACGCCCTTGTATCGCCCCAAAACCATCTTTTATACACGGTTTCAGTTGCGAAACGCCTGCATACACCACGTGAACATCGGGAGCAGTGTAAACTTTTCGTCCTGTGTGCGACGATGCTGCCAAAACGCTTCCCGTAAGGGCTATCAGGCTTTCGCATCGTGTAATTGCCACATCGTAATTACCGCTTTCAGGCTCTTTCTTTATACAATTAACGTTAGATGCCTGAAGAAATTTACCTAAATCGTTATAAGGACAGTAAATTATTCGCCAATTCCGTACGTTTGCCAAACGACTGATGCTGTCGGCAAACTCAAGCGGTGTGCCTATTGTGTAACCTTTTCCACCAACGGCTTCCAAACGCTTAATAAAAACTTCGGGTAAAGGTTCGGGCGCATCGAAACCCGTATCGCGTTCAAACTCGTTGCTTTCGGGATATTCCCACTCAAAACGGTTTACTGATTGAAGTTTTTCAAGAATCTGTTCCCTGTCGGTTTTCATTCGTTTCGGCGCTGTCGGAATTGCTGTTGCCGTTCGTTTCGTCAATTACATGTTCGGGCATTTTTCGTTTTCCGAAAATATGCTCCAAATCTTCGCTGAAAATAACTTCTCTTTCGAGCAGCAACTCGGCTAACTGTTCGTGTTTTCCGTGATTTTCGGTCAAAATCTGTTTCGCTCTTTCGTACTGTTTTTCAATAATAAGCTTTACTTCGTTGTCAATCAGTTGCGCCGTCTGTTCGCTGTAAGGTTTTTGAAACGAATATTCATTTTGTCCTGTTGAATCGTAAAAACTGATGTTGCCCACTTTTTTGCTCATCCCGAAATACGATACCATCGCGTAAGCCTGACGGGTTACTTTTTCCAAATCGCTTAATGCGCCTGTTGAAATGCGTCCGAAAATCAGTTCTTCGGCAGCGCGACCTCCCAGCGCCGAACACATCTCGTCGAGAATCTGCTCGGTGGTATTCAACTGGCGTTCTTCGGGCAAATACCATGCGGCACCCAGCGCTTTTCCGCGTGGTACGATGGTTACTTTTACAAGCGGATGCGCATGTTCGAGCAGCCAGCTGATGGCGGCATGTCCCGCTTCGTGATAGGCAACCGCCCGCTTCTCGTCTTTCGAAATAATTTTGTTTTTCTTTTCCAAGCCGCCCACAATTCGGTCAACGGCGTTGAGGAAATCTTCCTTTTCAACAATCTTTTTGTTTTTACGAGCAGCAATCAAAGCGGCTTCGTTGCAAACGTTGGCAATGTCAGCACCCGAAAATCCGGGGGTTTGACGTGCCAAAAACTCCGATTTAACGTCATTCGACAGTCGAAGCGGACGCAAATGTACGTCAAAAATCTCCCTTCGCTCGTTCAGGTCGGGCAGTTCAACCGAAATTTGACGGTCGAACCGTCCTGCACGCATAAGGGCTCTGTCCAGAATATCGGCGCGGTTGGTAGCAGCAAGAATAATAACGCCGCTATTGGTGCCAAAGCCGTCCATTTCGGTCAGGAGCTGGTTCAGGGTATTTTCACGCTCGTCGTTGCCGCCAAAGTTCGGATTTTTGCCGCGTGCGCGACCAATGGCGTCAATTTCGTCGATAAAAACAATACAGGGCGCTTTGTCTTTTGCCTTGCGGAAAAGGTCGCGCACACGCGATGCTCCAACGCCCACAAACATCTCGACAAAATCGGAACCCGACATGCTGAAAAACGGCACATTGGCTTCGCCTGCAACGGCTTTTGCCAGCAAGGTTTTTCCCGTACCTGGGGGACCTACAAGCAACGCTCCTTTGGGGATTTTACCTCCGAGTTCGGTAAACTTTTCGGGTTTTTTCAAAAACTCTACAATCTCTTCCAATTCCTGTTTGGCTTCAGCCAAGCCCGCCACATCGCGAAAAGTTACATTGATAGCCGACTCTTTGTCGAACATTTTGGCTTTCGATTTTCCTACATTGAAAATGTTTCCGCCACCGCCGCCCATTGCGCCATTGCCCATTCGACGGATAATGAAAACCCAGAAAAGAATTATCAGCAAAAAGGGCCACATCAGCGCCAAAAAATCCATAACCGGACTTTTATGGTCTTGATAATCGTAATTAACGCCATATTTTTCTTTTGCCTCTTTCAGAGTTTCGTCGAGCGAATCCTGACCACCGTAGGTAACGGTAAAGTGGGGACCGTCGGCAGGAAGAGTCTGTCCTTTAAACTTCTCCTTGTATTTGCCAAGACTTTCGGCTTTTAAGGTAACCTCGGCTTTGCCTTCGTTGCGAATTACGATAATTTCTTTGATGTCGCCACCGCGAAGCAACTCGTCCTGAAATTCGCTCCACGTAATTTTGTGCGGGTCGCTATCGCTGTTGAAAAATGTGATGCCTATCAGCGCCAAAAAAATAAGCCCGTATATCCAGTAGGCGTTGAATTTTGGCATTTTAGGAGTAGGTGATCCTTCGTTGGGTTTCTGTGCTTCGTTATTTTTTTCGTCACTCATCGTGTACAAATATTAAGTTCAATTTTTAGAAAAGTGCTGGAACATCCGTTCTTTTAGCATCCGACCAAAGTGATTCAAGATTATAAAAATCGCGCACCGAACGCTGAAAAACATGCACAACCACATCCAGATAGTCTAGTAAAATCCACTGTGCATTTTCGCGTCCTTCAACATGGTATGGTTTTTCTTTCAGTTTTTCGCGTACATAATCCTCCACCGAATCGGCAACGGCATCCACATGAGTATTGCTGTCGCCATTGCATATAACAAAATAATTTGTTATTGTGTTCTCGACATCGGTTAAATCGAGTACCGTAATATTTTTTCCTTTTTTCTCCTGAATCCCCTCAACTATTGCATCTGCAAGCTGTTTCGATTCCAATTCCTGTACTTTTGTCATGTATAATCTCGACAGTTTTATGTTTTTATCATCAAAATTTTCGCGCCAAAGATAATACATTAATAGGATTTTATTGTATGTGTGGTAAAAATTTCATCAGTTTTTGATTGTTGCCTGTGAATTATCAACTGCTATCAATAATATTAAGATAAGATTATGCCGTTTTGCAAAGTCTAACAGGGATGGTACTATGAGCCGACGTACCATCCCTGTGGGATTTTACGTATCATTCTTTTGATGCCCTGTAAATACATCGTAAACGTTTTGCAGAATTGCTATAAATGCTTTCTAATATTTTTCACAACAAGCAAAAGAGGAAAACAATTTTGCTTTCCTCTTTTGCTTTACACACCATTTTAATTGATTTTCAGATGAAACAATTGAATGGTATTTTCAGTATTCATCTTCATTGAAAAAGAAATCGTCTTTACTGGGATAATCGGGCCAGATATCCTCAATGCTATCGTAAATATCGCCTTCGTCTTCAATTTCTTGAAGATTTTCAATTACTTCGAGAGGCGCGCCCGAACGAATTGCAAAATCAACCAATTCTTCTTTCGTCGCAGGCCATGGTGCATCCTCCAATTTAGCTGCCAATTCAAGGGTCCAATACATAACTTTAACTGTTTAAATAATCTTCATAATTATATTACATTCGACTCGAAAACACTGAATTTTATTGTGCTTGAACAAAACAATATTCCAGTCTCAAATTTTCGGCGAAATTATAAAAAAAATTATTTATCCAAGTCTGGTTTCCAAGAAATTTCTTTTTCATCAAAATATTTTGATAAATAACGCGACAGCATAAAGAGATAATCTGATAAACGATTGATGTAAATCAATATCCATTCGTCAACAAAATCATTGACAGTCATTGCGTTTATCCGGCGCTCGGCACGGCGGCAAACGGTACGTGCAATGTGGCACTGCGAAGGTGCGGGATGCCCGCCGGGCAAAACAAAATATTTCATCGGAGGAATCTGCTCTTCCATGCAGTCGATTTCGTTTTCGAGAAATTCAATTTCTTTACGAGCGTCGGTTTTAAGCCTTGTTTTTAACTCGGAAAACAATACGTCGGTTGCAAGATATGAACCGACAACAAACAGCTGTTGCTGAATGTGTATCAATGCTTCAATCGATTTGTCATCAATCGGATATGAGCGCAACAGACCTAAATGTGCGTTCAATTCGTCAACTTCGCCGTAGGCTTCGAGGCGGGGATGCGATTTATCGACTCTTGTGCCACCAATTAAGCCTGTTTTGCCCTTATCGCCTGTCTTTGTGTATATTTTCATGATAAATAACTTCGCAATTTGTACAATTTTTGGTTCAATTGAACTTTGTAATTTCCTGATTTCTTTCGTCCGATTCAATTTCACCATCTCGCAGACGAATGATGCGATGCGCATGGCGTGCAATGTCCTCTTCGTGTGTTACAAGGATGATGGTGTTGCCTGCGACGTGAATATCGTGGAAAAGGCGCATAATATCGATGGATGTTTTCGTATCGAGGTTTCCCGTAGGCTCGTCGGCAAGAATAATTGCAGGATTATTAACCAGCGCTCTGGCAACGGCAACGCGCTGTCGCTGTCCACCCGACAGTTCGTTGGGCTTGTGCGTCATGCGTGATTCAAGTCCGACATTAGTTAACGCAGCTTCGCCGCGAACAATGCGTTCCTGCTTTTCTACGCCGCCATAAATTAAAGGTAGCATCACATTTTCGAGCGCCGAATACTGATGCAAAAGGTTGAATGTTTGAAAAACAAAGCCAATTTCCTTGTTGCGTATTTCGGCTAACTTTTCGTCGGTTAAATAACTGACATTCATTCTATTCAAAACATAAATGCCAGAAGTTGGCGTATCCAAAGCCCCGATGATGTTCATCAGTGTTGATTTTCCCGACCCCGACGGTCCCATAATCGCCACATAATCGCCGCGTTCAATCGTTGTTGTTACGCCACGCAAAGCGTGCACTTCCTGCGTTCCAACGCGATAAATCTTCTTGATATTTTCAATCTCTATAACATTATCAGCCATTTCAAATTTATTTAATGGTGCAATTATAAAATGTGCATTTGACAAAATACGTTTTTGTAACAGGTTTAAACGGAAGTTCAAAACACGTTGAGCTGGTCGTACAGTTCATCGGCAGGCAAGCCCATTACATTAAAATAAGAGCCGTCGATTTTGCTGATGCCTGCCAGCCCTATCCATTCCTGAATGCCATAAGCTCCTGCTTTATCGTACGGACGATATTTCTCAACATAATATTCTATCATTTTGCGTGTGATGTTTTTAAAACTGACGAGTGTTTGGGTCGAAAACTCAACTTTTTTTATTTTACTTTTGATGGATACGCCTGTGATTACGGTATGCGTTTTTCCCGACAGCTGCAAAAGCATTTTGCACGCGTCGGCGTAATTGCAGGGCTTTCCTAAAATATAACCATCAAGCGCAACAACAGTATCGGCAACAATTACGATATGATTTGGCTTGCTCCAAAATTCGGTGTAAGCATTCTGCTTTTTTCGTGCAATATAAAGAGGAATATCGGCAACAGCCATCTCTTTTGGATAATTTTCGTCGATTCCGCCAATGATTTCCACTTTGAAATCGATATCCATCATTTGCAAAAGCTCCTGACGACGCGGCGACTGCGAAGCAAGGATAAGTGTTTGATTTTTCAGGTTCGGGAACATTACATTATTTGATTGTCAGCAGTCGGCAAAAGTAATTTATCTGCAAAGAAAAAACAAACAATAAGCGAAATAAAAGATTGGACATTTTGAGGGAATAGAAAAAGTATCAATGCCAACCATCTCAACTCCAATACGGATGTACGCCATCCGCGTAATAAACAACAGATTTATCATTAGACTTCTTCGGAAAATAGTATTGAAACGCACATTTACACCTGCTCAACCGTTCATCCTGACAAGGGGATTAATCCCCTTGTTAATAGAGATGCGGCATCAGCAGCAATGGGGCAT
>JAITVO010000183.1 GCA_031285765.1 Cytophagaceae bacterium
AAGATTATTTCCCAACACATTAAAACAATAAAATATAATATGAAAATATCAAAAAACATATTCAAGTTACTAATTGTTATCTCTTGTGTTCTGCTATTTCAAGCCTGTCCGGAAGAAGGCTATTTTTTCTTATATTTTGAAAATAACAGTACTATCAGTGATGACAGTTTGGCAGTCTATGTCGCCGATGGACATTATACAGCCTATCCAGATACGTTATTGCCGGACACATTCAAAAATGGAATGTTAAAGGGGGTATCCATAATACATAATTCGGTAGGTTCTACAGGTATTGAAGGTGTTTATAAACAATTGCCAAAGGACACTCTATCCGTTTTTATTTTGGATTTGAGATTCGATTATGGGACAAGAGTAGATTCCCTATGGAAAGAAATGAATTACGGAAAAAGATTTTTGCGGCGCTATGATATGAGTATTCAGGATGTGAAACTGTTGAATTACTCAATTCCCTATCCACCAAACGAAAGAATGAAAGAAATGAAAATGTATCCACCGTATGGTACAGAATAAATTAGATACAGGCTGTATATAAAATGGATTAATAGAATGACATTTTCAATTATTTTGCATACAAGATAGAAATACCGTTTCTTTGATGCCTGAAAACAGTCCCGCAGGGACGAAAATTTATTAACCATAGATGAAGCGAAGCGAAATTTACGGCAACGAACACAAGAAAGTTCCAGCCACCGCAGGGGGCAACACAATCAACACAAAGTATCGCCCCTGCGGAATTATGCAAACACCATAATCTGTTATCATTTTAATATTATTGACAACAGATCGGTATTAAAACCCCTATTTTTTACCTCTTTTTCATATATTTCAACTCATATACCACTCTATTTTTTGTGTAAATATAAAAATGTAACTCATTGATAAATAATATAAACATCAGGTAGAATACTGTATTTTTACTTTATTCTGTATGCATTGCAAAAAATGTAAATATTTTCATCGTACATTTGCATTTCCTAATAAATCAGAAGAGAAGAATTAGGAATTTAAATGATTGTAGTATGTGTCAGTTTAAAAATTATTTCGAACAATAAAATTGATATTTATGAAACACCGATTCAAAATTAAACGGATTACAGGGTTACTCCTGATTTTCTGTTTTGGACTTTTCTCGGCGGCGAATACTTTCGCGCAGCAGGGAACTGTGAGAGGAACAGTAAAGGATGCTTCGGGCGTAACTGTTATCGGGGCAAACATTACTATTAAAGGTACAATTACCGGTACGGTTACTGACGTGACGGGAAACTACACTCTGTCGCAGGTGAAGCAGGGCGACGTTATTGTATTCTCGTTTGTGGGATTCAAAACGCAGGAAGTAGTTTATTCCGGACAAACCGAATTGAACGTTGTGCTCGAAGACGCCGACCGCGCACTCGACGAGGTGGTGGTTATCGGTTACGGTACAATGAAAAAGAGCGATTTGACCGGCTCGGTTGAGCTACTTACGGCAAAAGACATGAACAAAGGTCCGATTGTAACAGCCGACAACCTGATTACAGGACGTATGCCGGGTGTTCATGTGATTCCAAATGGAAATCCGGGAACAGGCTCGCAAATTCGTATTCGTGGCGGCGCTTCGCTGGATGCAAGCAACGACCCGCTGATTGTGGTGGATGGATTGCCTTTGAAAGATGCTTCTCTCACACAAATTAATCCTAACGACATCGAAACTTTTTCGGTGTTGAAAGATGCTTCGGCTACGGCCATTTACGGATCGCGGGCGTCGAATGGTGTTATTCTTATTACAACCAAAAAAGGCAGTAACGACACATGGAAATTCAACCTTGACCTGCAAGGCTCGGTAATGACGCTGCCATGGAAAGTTGAATCGCTTGGTAAGGATGAGTTTGTAAAAGCTGTCAGAGCTTTTTCGGATGCTTCAGCAGAGAAGCTGGGCTACAACGGAACAATCTACGATACAGACTGGCAGGACGAGATTTTTGACACACAGATTGGAACAAACGTGAACCTTTCGGCACGCGGCAAAGTGGGTGATTTTATGCCTGCCCGTGTTACAGTAGGCTACAACAACACGCCGGGATTGCTAATTACATCGGGTTATCAGCGCGGAAATGCAAGCGTTGCTCTTACGCCGTCGTTTTTTAACAATACGTTGAAAGTGGAACTGAATGCAAACGGTTCGTACGAAAAATACAACAAGGCTGATGAAGCAGCTATTGGCGGCGCGATATTCTTCGACCCCACCAAACCTGTTTTTGTAAATGGAAAGCGCAACGCGACCGGAAAATATATGGGCTATTACGAATGGGGCGCCGATTACGGCAATAACGATAATTATTCGTACAACAGCCTTTCGGGACGCAACCCTGTAGCAATGTTGAACGAAGTGAACCACACTTCGGATATTTACAAATTTTGGGGAAATGTGCAGTTCGATTATTCAATTCCTTACGTGGACGGTTTAAGAGCCGTTTTGAATCTTGGTTTGCAAACCGAAAAATGGAAAGAAGATTCAAAAACCAATAAAACAGCTGCTACCATCTATTCGGTAAATGGCGTAAATACTCCCATCGGAGCTGAGTGGCACAATAACGGTAAACAGACCAACATGCTGCTCGATTTTTATCTGAACTACAACAGACAGCTGTTTGAGCCACTTCATTTGGATGTAACAGGTGGTTATTCCTATCAAAAATTCAATTTTGGAACTGAACACAACAGTGGAGATATACTGAAACACGCTGTTGACGCCGAAGTTGAAATTCCAAGAGATATTATTTACACGCCCAAAGTGTTGATTTCATTTTTCGGACGCGCCAATTTATCGTTCTACGACCGGTATTTATTGACGTTGACTGTGCGTAACGACCATTCTTCGATGTTTGCTCCCGACAAACGTTCAGGCATTTTTCCCGCAGCAAGTTTTGCATGGCGCGTTATCGAAGAGTCGTTTATGGATGAGCAGGCGCTGTTTTAGAATCTTAAACTTCGTCTGGGCTGGGGTATTACCGGCCAGCAGAATCTTTAAGGCGCCGAAAAGGTTAATATCAAACGTTACCAGC